>CALIIW010000317.1 GCA_938018185.1 uncultured Saprospiraceae bacterium | reverse complement strand
ATGATCTTGGGGCAACTTAAGAAACTTGGGGCCTCCTGTGATTGGAAGCGTACGCGTTTCACCATGGAAGACAAGATGTCTAAAGCTGTGATAAAGGTTTTTGTAGACTTACATAAGAAAGGTAAGATCTATAAAGGGGTTAGAATGACCAATTGGGATCCAGAGGCACAGACGGCGCTTTCAAATGAAGAAGTAGTTCATAAGGAAGAAAATTCTAGACTTTTTTATGTGAAGTATAAAGTTGTTGGAGAAGAGGAATGGGTAACTGTTGCAACAGTTAGGCCTGAGACAATTTTAGGCGATACAGCGGTCGCTATCAATCCAAACGATGAACGTTACAGTCATCTGCATGGAAAGAAAGTTATTGTACCAAAAGTTAACAGAGAGGTACCTATTATTTTGGATGACTATGTTGACATGGAATTTGGTACTGGCTGTTTAAAGATCACGCCGGCACATGATCCAAATGATCATGAAATTGGAAAGAAGCATGGCTTAGAAGTTATTGATACAATTAATTTAGATGGAACTCTAAATGAAACGGCTCAATTTTACGTTGGCATGGATCGCTTTGCCGCAAGAAAAGCAATCGCAAAAGATCTAGAGGCGGAAGGGCACATGGTGAAAATAGAAGATTATAGAAACAAGGTAGGAAGGTCAGAAAGGACCAATGCCATCATTGAGCCAAAGTTGACTGCTCAATGGTTTTTGGATATGAAAGATTTTGCGGCAACAGGATTAAAAGCGGTTGAGTCTGGGGAGGTTACATTTTTTCCTGCACACTTTTTCAACACCTATAATAATTGGCTGAACGAAGATAATATTCGGGATTGGTGTATATCAAGACAACTATGGTGGGGGCAAAGAATTCCAGCTTACTATTTAGGTTCCGATACTTTTGTTGCCGAGACCGCAGAAGAAGCTTTGGCTCAAGCAAAAGCTAAAACAGGAAATGAAGCTTTGACAATTGCTGATTTAAAGCAGGAGGAAGATGTTGTTGATACTTGGTTTTCATCCTGGTTGTGGCCAATTTCTGTTTTTGATGGTTTTGAAAACATTGAAGAATTAAAATATTATTATCCAACCAATGTCTTGGTTACAGGCTGGGACATTATTTTCTTTTGGGTAGCGAGAATGATCATGGCTGGATATGAATGGTCTGAAGATTTACTTGGGAAAGATTTTGTTGAAGCTAATGGAAAGATGCCTTTTAAGGATGTTTATTTTACAGGCATGGTTAGAGATAATAAGAGAAGAAAAATGTCGAAGTCTCTTGGGAATTCTCCTGATGCTTTGGCATTGATAGAGACTTATGGAGCTGATGGGGTAAGATTTGGGATGGTATCTTCAGGTGCGGTAGGTAATGATATTGTATTTGATGCACCGATTGATCCTAAGACTAAGAAAGTATTGAATGAGAGTAAACTTTGTGACCAAGGTCAGAATTTTTGCAACAAGATCTGGAATGCTTTAAAGTTGATCAAGAGTTGGGAAGTTGTAGAAACAGTTGATTCTGATATAGCTTCTATTAATCAAAAAGCGGCAAATTGGTTTGAAGAGAAATTGAAAAAAACAATTGCTGAATCAGAAGATAAATTCACGACATATAGGTTAAGTGATATTCTTGTAAGCTTGTACAGTTTTATATGGGGAGATTATTGTTCTTGGTACTTGGAAATGATAAAGCCGGACTACGGCAAGCCAATCGACCAAAAAACGAAAGATCAAGCTATCAACTTTTTGGAAAGATTGATGACTCTCCTACATCCGTTTATGCCATTTGTCACGGAGGAAATCTGGCATCAACTGAAAGAAAGAGCGACAGGGGAAGATTGTATGGTATCTAAGTATCCAGAGATTGTAGCACATGATCAAAATGTTATCGATAAAGTAGAATTGATAAAAGACATTATATCATCTGTTAGAGAAGCTAGATCAAGTAATGGCGTAAGTATAAAAGAACCTTTAAAGTTTGCTATTCAAGAATCAGCGATTTCGAAAGAATTGTTTGATGATTCTGCTCTGCAAGCAATGCTAAAAAAGATGGCTTTTCTTTCTGAGATAAGTTTTGCAACAGCAGAACCTGAAAATTCTTTAAGTTTCATATGCGGCACAGAAAAGTTTTTTGTTGGCATAGAAAAGAAGATTGATGTTGCTGATGAAATTGTAAAGATAGAAAAGGAGTTGGAGCGAAATCAAAGTTTATTCCGTTCAGCTTCTGGCAAACTGTCAAATGAAAAATTTGTTAGTGGCGCGCCTGCTGTTGTAATAGAAAAAGAAAAACAGAAGCAAGCTGATGCCGAAGTAAGAATTAAAATGTTAGAAGAGGAATTAACAAAGTTGAAAAACTGATTGATTCAATTTAGGATGTTACAATTGAAAGATGTTTCAAAAGGAATTCAAAAGTAAAGCAGGGAAGGCCAGGAGGAACATCAGATTATCAATGCACGATTACTTTTTGGATGTACTGATCTAAATCGTTTGAGACTTTTAGGTAGTAGATACCAGCAGCTAAATCAGCGATGTTTAACTCAATTTGCGGACTCTGACTTTTTCCTTTTAAGACGACATTGCCAAATGCGTCAATAAGTTCAAATTTTGAAGGCTTATAAATTTTGTTCTTAGGGACTGAAAAATTAATCTTTTTGTCAGCCGGGTTTGGAGATACAAAAAGAGCTTGTACAGGCTTAGGCCTATTGGTAGAAATAATTTTGTCTTTTTCTATTTCTAATCTGATAATAGGAGTGACATCAGATCCAAACCCACCAAACCTAAAAGTAGTTTCTTCACCTTTTTTTATATAGGAAGAGTACCTAGGAAGATTTCTAGAATATGTTGCAATTTCCATTCCTAGATATTCTAGTTTAGAAGATCCATTTACAGCTAAGCTTTTTAAAGCTTCTGTAGTTTTATATTCAAGCATAGCTAAATAGGCTGTATTGTTTTGTAGTGAAACAGGCTTGTCCGGATCAGAGACATTCATAAGCTTGAGCTGAATCTCTTCTTCACTATTTATCATTCTGTATTCACCAGAAGCAAGCTTTTGGTATTCAAGGTCTTGAGCATCTCCATCACCGTTTGTATCTCGCCAAGAGTAAAGATTAACATTTATTTTATGGCCTATTGGATTGAAAGTAATGCCTTGAATGTTTTTTTGTTTTGGCAAACTAAATGAAATAGATTTTAGAAGATAATTTGTTCCACTAGGGAAATAAAAATAATTCCCTACAGACCAATTCATGAGTTGACTAAAACTAAATTCCTGAGGACCTAAACTTAAACATTGGATATTAATTTCTCCATTGTCTTTATGAAATTCAGATTCTGTCACCCAAAAAGTTGAGCTAAAAATATTATCCTCAGGGACTTCATCTTTACTTATGTCACCTACCTTATATTCTATGTTGTATGCGCCAATATTTAGTTTTTCATTGAAAACTGGAAACAATTGTTCGTTTATTTTTTCGTTGGATTTTAATCGATCGATCAAGATATGTTCTTCATAGACAATTTGTCCTGTTTGACTTTCGGTAATTGTTAATGATAGATCTACATTTAACAAATCTAAGTATCCGAGATTTGCTACATCCGTCATAAAGTGCATCGGCTCCAATTGGCTGATTGGGATTTTATGGTTAGGAGGAATGGCAGTATAGTTTCCTCTGTATTTTAAACTTAAATCTATGGCTGGTCTTGGGTCGTTGATAGATAATTTAACATCATCTAATGCCCAATACAATTCCCATGAACCAATCCAATACCAACGAATGAAAACCTCTTCTTGTAAAGCTGCAACGGAACTGATATCGATGTACGTTTTTTGGGGATTTTTTGACCATCTTAAAAATCCAGGATCAGTGGTACCTGAAGGTATCAGATAAGGGAAGGCTTCGAAATTGCTCCAATTATTACCATCAGTACTCACTTGGACAATAGCATTTGATTCTGCGGGTAAAATAAAAACTCCGATATGAGATTGAAACTCTAAATAAACAGTTGGAGCATCTGAGCAGTCTATTTTAGAAGTCATCAAACCTGATTTATGATTGGCATATCCATAGTTAGGATCTAAGCGATAATAATCAGAATTAAGAACCACAAATCCGTTTTGCGAAGTACTGGACTGAAAGTGCGCTTGTTCATTAGGTGCTTCATGCCATATCACAGGGCAATTCACATTGCTTGCGATGTCATCAAAAGGATTATTACAAAAAGTCCACAAGGCACCTTGATTGCTTTCGTCAACAGTAGTCCAATCCGTTGGGAAGCCATCACTAAAGTCCTCACTCCAAAATACTTGTGCGTAGGCTTTGGGTGTCATACTGAATAGGCATAATAAAAAGCAAGCAGATATATTTTTGACCATTTTATTAATTCCAATTTTGAGTATTATTTTAAATATAACAAAAGCAAATAAAAAAGTATGTCAATGATCTAACAAAGTTTTGAAATTAAGCGTTCTAATTAAACCTAATATTAGCTAGAAGTGTATAGTATTGAGCAAAAAAAAGTGGTACTGACAAATAAGTCAATTCCACTTTTTGTAATCAAATACCTTTTAAATTACTTTGCAACAACGAATCTTTTTGTTTGAATTCCTTGCTCAGAAGAAACGTGCATAAAGTATATACCATCAGAAAGCTGGCTTATGTTATAGACTTCTTTCATTGTTTGTACCTTATCGTAATCTCTCGAAAGAACAAGATTACCTCTAATGTCAACTATTTGCACATTAAGGTTTTTAGATAGCTCTGTCATTTCAATATTCAAGTTGATCTCAATGGAAGCAAGAGTAGGGAATATTTCAATTTCAATATTTTCAGCCAAATCATTGTTTGAATTTATTATATCTATGACCTCTTCTCTATAATTCAATCTTATAACTGGAACTAAATCATCCCCAAGGTTTAATGTAGTGCTTTCATTTGATGGGTGAAATCTTAATATTTCTTCTTTACAAATACCACGTCCATTGGAGTATCTGATGTCATTGCCTGATTTAGGAGGAGTAATCCCTGGATCTGTTTGAGACCTTGTTACATACATGGCCGCACTATAATCAAACTCTTGAGAAGCAGCAACAATCATATCGATACCTAGAGTCTTTGTAACGAATTCAATAGAAGCAAAATAATGTGTATTTGCTTTAATGAACATATCTTGAGGTTGATTCCATTTTTGAAGATCTACAGAAATGATATCTTCAGGGGACTCATTGCCTGTGAATTTATATATACCAACTGCTAATCTTTTTATCTCACTTTGATTTGTCTTATCAATTACTCCATTGAAGTCAATGTCAGTAATTTCATAAACCCATGCAACAACTTCTTCATCAGCTAGATCACTTGGATTATCAATTTGGAAATCAATGCTTGTGAAATACATTGAGAATCCATCAGGACTAGTTTCTTCAGACGCATAAAAGACATTGCCTATTTCCCAACAATGAGGTTCGTCAGGATCCCAGAATGCAGATGCCAATGGTGTTATGCCTCTAGTTCTCCCTGCTTCTTTTCTGAATTGCTCCTCGTCTGTTACCTCAAAGGTGAATGATTGTGTATTGTTGCTTAGATTATCATCTGGAGCATCAGCACTCACAGTATATGTACAAGTATAAGTAGTCACTATGCCTGCAGGTGGTTTTAATCTACCTTCAAACTCTTTTTTATCAGCTAAAGTTCCTCCTTCTAAGGATCCGTATGCTAGATCTTCATTGAAAACGATGGCCCCAGAATTGTCATCAATACAAGTGCAGTTGACGGTAGTATTAGTTTGTGTCTCATCACTATTATTAAATATGTCTATTAAAAATCTAACATCGTCTAATTGTGAAACGGGCATCGTTGAAGTGGGAGCGATGGCATAAAAATCATTTTGAATGCTCAGATCATTAGAGGGGCCTTCAATGATTTGAATATTGTCAATAATCCACATGAAACCATTTCCTTCAAAAGTAAATCTAAGTCTTACGTCAGCTTGTCCACCAGCACCAAATAAAGTAAATTCTCTTTTCCTAATGTAGTTTTTGGCTCTTACATCATTTTTATTTAAATCAATGCCAAACCATTCTACACCACCATCAATACTGTATTCAAAGTAAGCGCCCAAAGTACTATTTGTTGCGGTACTCAAACCTTGGAAACTTTCTTTCCATTTAACGGATACACTAGCATTGTTAGAAAGGTCAATCGGAGGCGAATTTAATTGTGCCCCAAAATCAATGTAATTCTTGGGATCTTTTGGAATATCTGCCGCCAAACCAGAACAACCAGTTTGATAATATGAAGCTCTAAAACCCATTGCTCCATTACAAGCAGCACTAGCTAAATTAATAGTACCTGGACCTTGGCTTCCATAATTCAAGAAAGTACCATTTTTATCCCAAACCCAATCGTGTATGCAATCACCTGTTGAGTTGGGTAGTGGAATAGAAACAAATCCACCTGGACCATTGGCAAAATCTTCTGACCAAATAACTACATCATTACTTGGTTCTAAAGGGGGGGAGGCATAAGCACAAATTGAGAAAGAACCAGCATTCAAATTGGGTGCGTCAAGTTCAGTGTCACCAGTAGACCAACATCTTACATAGTATGTCGTATTTGGAAGAATACAAGAAGCGAGAATCTCTAAAGTTCTTCGACCTGGGCTGTCTGAGAAACAATCATATGGTTCGTCTGTTGGATCACAGCCATCGTAAACAGCCATTCCTAATTCCGGAACTTCACCATTTATTCCTGAATAAATTGATTCAATTATAATTCCATTTGATGGGGGATTATCATTCGTACTAAATTGAAACCAAACATCATCTGAATACCAATTTGCTGAGCAAACAATTGGGCCTTCTATTGTTCTTGCATCTTCAGCTCCGATTGTTGTTCCTGTTATGGGTGAACAGTCACTATAGCTTGCCCCTAGGAGCATTACAGTTGCGTTTTCGCATCTATCATTTTCTAATTGAGCACTACAGATTCCTGCAAAACCTATCAACAGACCAATTATGATTATTCTTTTTTGGATGGTTAAAAATCCCATAAGAATTGTTTTAATTTCAATAGAATAACTTTCGTATCAAAATAAAACTATTTAGAGGACTAAAAAATAATAAGTATTTTTTAGCAAGGTAGCTGCCAAAAAAAAAGTGGTACTGACAATTAAGTCAATACCACTTTTTTTATTCAAATACTTGATAAATTACTTAGCAACAACGAATCTTTTTGTTTGGATTCCTTGTTTTGAAGAAAGGTGCATAAAGTAAATACCATCAGAAAGGTGGCTTATGTTATAAGCTTCTTTCATTGTTTGTACGTTATCGTAAGCTCTAGAAAGAACAACATTACCTCTAATGTCAACTATTTGTACATTAAGGTTTTCAGCTGCCTCAATAATGTCAAGATTCAAATTGATCTCTACAGATGCAGGGTTCGGATATACCTCAACTGCAATATCACTACTTAGATCATTGTTTGAAACTAGCTCATCTGAAAAATTCAATCTTACAAATGGAACTAAATCATCACCGAAATTAAGAGTAGTAAGATCATTTGTTGGCTGTAATCTTAGAATTTTATCTTTACCAACAATAAATCCATGTGAGTATCTGATGTCATTAGTTGATGAAGGAGGTGTGATCTCATCATCATCTTGACTTCTTGTTACATACATCGCAGCACTATAATCATATTCTTCAGAAGCAGCGATGAACATATCTAGATCAAGAATGTCTGGTTGGAATTCAATTGAAGCAAAGTAGTGCGTATTAGCTTTAACAATTAAATCTTCAGGAACATCCCACTGCTCTAAATTAACAGTAATGATTGTATCCGGTGATTCAAAGCCTGTGAAATTATAGATTCCAACTCCTAACCTTTTTATTTCACTTGGATCTTCCATGTCAATTAAGCCATTAAAATCATTGTCAGTAACTGCATATAACCATGCGTTAACTTGTTGGTCTCCCAAAACACTTGCGTTATTAACTTGGAAATCAACGCTTGTCAAATATAAAGGTTCCTCGTCCAAACCTGTTGATGAAGTAGCATAGAATACATTACCAATTTCCCACCAGTGAACATCTGTATCTTCCCAGAAAGCTGATGCTAAAGGTGTAAGTGATCTTGTTCTACCATTTTCTTTTCTAAATTGCATTTCATCCGTTACTGCAAAAGTGAAAGACTGAGAATTATCAGCTTCATTTTGATCAGCTTCATCTGAACTAACTGTATAAGTACAAGTATAAGTTGTAACTACACCTGCAGGTGGTGTAAATCGAGTAAGAAATTCTTTATTTTGAGCTAAAGAATCAGCATCAACTGATCCATATGCAAGATCTTCAGTAAATACTACAGCACCAGATGTCTCATCAATACAAGTACAGTTTACCATTGTGTTAGTTTGAGTATCACATCCTCTATTAAGAACATCAACTAAGAATCTAACTTCATCAATTTGAGTAACAGGCATAAATGCTGATGGAGCTATTGCATAGAAATTTGATTGAGCTCTCATATCATTATCCTTTCTTTCGATAACTTGGATATTATCTATAATCCACCAGTAAAAATCAGCATCATAACTAAATCTTAGTCTTACATCAGAGGAACCACCTGCACCAATTAATGGATGCTCTTGATCTCTTATGTAAACAGTATTATTTTCATCTGTATCATTCAGGTCGACACCAGACCAAGTTTCACCACCATCAACACTGTATTCGAAATATGCCCCGTATGAACTTCTTGCTCCTGCATTTAGCCCCTGGAAGCTTTCGTTCCATTTTACAGAAACACAAGCATATTGAGATAGGTCTAATGATGGAGAATTTAATTGAGAATTAAAATCAGTATAAAGAGATGGATCATCAGGAATATTTTCTGACAAACCAGTACTACCAGTTATATAGAATCCCGCAGGAAAACCCATGGCACCATTACAACCTGAACTAGCAAGTGATGCACTACCTGGTCCATTTGCACCGTAAGTTAGGACAGATCCATTTTCATCCCAAACCCACACATGCTCAAGTGAATCAGGAAAACCAATTGAAGTAAATTCACCTGGTCCTTCAGCGAAGTCTTCAGACCAAATTACAACATCAGTACTTGGTTCTGGCTCTTCATCTCCATATGCACAAATAGAAAATGAACCTGCATAAAGATTTGGACCTGGTATAGTCCCAGTAGGATCTGCAGTAGACCAACATCTTACATAATAAGTTGTATTTGGCGTAATACAAGTATTAACTAAAGATAATGTTCTTCTTCCTGGCTCGTTAGAAAAACAATCATAAGGGGTGTTGGTTGGATCACAACCATCGTAAATTGCCATTCCTAATTCAGGAACTTCACCACCAGTACCTGAATACATTGATTCAACTATGATTCCACCAGTTGGAGGATTATCATCCGTTGTAAATTGAAACCAAACATCGTCAGAATACCAAGATCCTGAACAAACTATTGGCCCTGCTATCTGTGTAGCGTCTTCTGCACCTATTGTTGTTCCAGGTGTTGGGGTACATTCACTTGCACTAGCACTCAAAACCATAACAGTTGCATTTTCGCATCTATCGTTGTCTAATTGAGCGCTGCACAGTCCCGCAATACCTATGAACAGAGCTAGTGAGAAAAATTTTTGTAGAGTTAAAAATCTCATACTTATCATTTTAAAGTTTTATGAAATAATTCTTGCAAATTGGTATGCAAGCTGAGTTTATTATAATTCCTGTAAAAATAATATACTTTTTGATATACAATTATAAATAGGTAAGAATTAATTTGTTTAATAATAAGACCAAATGTCAATAATTAAACGAAAATTCCCGATTCTGGTGTCGTCAAGCTGACGGATTGAAGAAATACGGGACGTAACAATATATTTACGTGAGCGATTTTAGGATCAAATTATCCAATAATTAAGACAAATTTTCTTTTTTTTCTAATGAAACCTTATCGATTTCTGCCTTTAGCTGGCCAATTTCGATCGATACAACGCCTACTTTTTCACAAACTTGACCACCACATAGATTTGCTAGTATTCCTAGCCATTCCATTGGATACTCGCAAGCAAGGGCTAAGGAAGCAATTGCAATGACTGAATCTCCAGCGCCACAAACATCTGCAATCTTACGAGCTGTGGTAGGAAAAATATGAGAATTTTGTCCATCATTAAGGTAAACACCTTGTGAGGAAAGCGTAATCATGGTAATATCGTTGTTTAGCCTATCTCTCAAATATTGGTTTGCCTTATCTAGAGATTGGATATTTGGCTCCACCTTGAATGGAACAACTGCTCTTACTTCCTCTAAATTTGGTTTAAATAACTGGCAATTCGAATAAGCCCAAAAATTATGTTTTTTGGGATCTACTGCAATTGGGATTTTTAATCGATTAGCTTCGGCAATAAGCTCTTTTATATTTTCACTTGTAAGTAATCCTTTATTATAATCCTGTAATATCAACAGGTCTATTTTTTGGGTACTTAGTATATGTCTAAATTGAGAAATTATTGAATCATTTTCAATTTTGTTTAAATCTTCTTTTAGTTCATCATCAATTCTTAAGACTTGTTGATTCGAAGCTAAAATTCTAGACTTTACAGTTGTTGGCCTATAAGCGGATTGAGCAATGCAGCTATTATCTATTTCAAATTTTGGTAAAAGATCTATTAGTTCCTGACCGCGTTGATCTTTTCCTACCATGCTAATTAAAATAGGGTTTGCGGACAATGCTTTTATATTCAAAGCAACGTTAGCTGCTCCACCTAATCTAGATTCATTGCTGATCAAGTCAACGATTGGAATCGGAGCTTCAGGAGATATTCTTTCAATTTTTCCAAACAAGTATCTATCTAACATTACATCACCAATGATCATGGCATTGATGGTTTTAAATTTAGATAGGATTTCACTTTGGAATTTCTTCATGTTTAAAATGATTAATTTAAATAAGGTTTTGTTTGATTTAGAATAAGTTGAGTTGCTCCCTTATTTTGATTAAGGTAATTTACAATTTCCTGCTGAGCTTTTGAATACTCGGCTTTATTTTGAAGTTTTGAAAAAGCATTTTCCAAATCTTTATAGTCGTGAATTGGAAGGGCCCCTTTTTTCTCAACCAACTTAACTGCCTCCATGAAATTTTCATACTTTGGGCCAAAAATTAATGGTACTCCAAAAGCAGCTGGCTCCAAGCTATTGTGAATACCAGCGCCAAAGCCTCCACCGATGTAAGCTATATCTGCATATTGATACAGTTTGGATAAGAGGCCTATGTTATCAATTATTAGAACACGGGGACTTGTTTTAGATGATTCAATATTTGAAAAATTAATACTTTCATTTTTGAATTTTTCTTCAATATCTTGAATGTGGTCCACAGCAATTTCATGCGGGGCAATAATCAATTTCCAATCATCGAAAGCACTAGTCTTTAATAGTTCTGCAAGTAAAGACTCGTCCGCTGGCCAAGTTGAGCCTGCTACTAGACATTTGTGGTCACCTACAAATGCTCCTACGGTTTCAATCTTTTGAGCTTTCTCGCTAATGGTTAATACGCGATCTACTCTGGTATCGCCTGCGACCTGTGCCTTTAAATTGATGCTTTCCAAAAGCTCTAGAGAAGCGTGATCTTGAACAAAAATATTTTTAAAAAATCGGAGCATTTTTCTCTGTGTTCCTCCATAAAACTTAAAAAAAGAGAAATGTTTTTTGAATGTAGCAGAAACCAAAAACATTGGAATTCCTCTTTGAAATGTTTCGTTGAGTATTTGGTACCAGAGATCATATTTGACTACAAAAAGTGCTTTTGGTTGGATAATTTCCAATAATCTTTTTGCATTCGATTTGGTATCTAAAGGTAAATAAAATACATGCTCTACCTTATTGTAGTCCTTTCTAATTTCATACCCAGAAGGGGAATAAAAACTTAAGATAAGTTTATGTCCGTCTTTGTTGAGACTTTCAATTAATGGTCTTCCTTGTTCAAATTCGCCAAGGGAGGCACAGTGAAACCAAATACAATTTGATGGAACTTGCTGAAAATCAACTTTTAAGGCTTTCATTAATCCCTTCCTACTATCGATCCATTTTTTTGCTCTTGGATTGAATGGAGATGCAATTTTGAAAACCATATTCAATAAAAAAATACCAAAGTTGTATAGCAACATTAATAGTAAATTTCATCAGGATCAAAATTGAGATAAAGCGGTAGAATCCATCCTGCTTTGACACCAAAGAGGATATCAAATCTTTCCTTTGTGTCAACGGACATAGACCCATAATCATAACTTCTTCTACTTTTTGTAAAAGCTTCATAACATTCTACACCTATCAAAAAATTCAGTAATCGATTATTGCTAAATAGTTCATATCCTATAAATTGATGAAAAGCCAAACCGTTTGATAGTCTATCAAAACCTTTTCTATAATCACCTTTTAAGAGGTTAACCGTTTGAAGGTCGTCTTGAAGTCTTATTTTATGTTGCAAGAGACCTGCACCGATAGTTACTCTTAGTCCTGATCTAGCATTAGAACCAGAGATTTGGAATATCTTTCCAATGTGTAAGCCAGCATACAAGCCTCTTTGTTTTAGGCTAACAATTGCTGCTGCTTGATCTACTCCTACAATATTGCCGTCATCATTTTCTATACTTTCTAGGGTGTTTTCATTTACTTTATTTCCAAAATGAAAATTTCCTGTAATGCCAAAAATATAATTCTTCTCTTTTGTAATGTAATCTAGGCCTAATCCTATTTCTAAATTGTTACCAAATCTATCTTTCATGTCAACAGCAGGCCATTGTGAAGCGTAGGTAATATTGATAGCTAAAATATTTAGCTTGTTGTTTTCTTGTAATTGAGCCTTTAAAGAAAGACCAGAAAACAGAACTATTAAAATTAGCAGAGTAAATCTGTGTAGCATTTCTTGAGATTTATAAGCACGAATGAAAATATCAGTGCATTTGAAACATAAATTTAAGTCCATAATGTGATTTTATCGCTAAAAGAACGTCTGAATTGAAGAATTTGCCAAAGATTACACAAAAGCTTTAGGAAAGTATCTAAAATATCAATGTGATTCGTCCTAAACAAGGTATATTTGCGGAATATTACCGCTTATTTCGCAGTAAATTTTAACTAAATTCCCTTTAAAGTCAGTATTGTAAGAATGCTCGAAACAGATACCGATTTCAATACGTTCATAAAAGCTTAGAAAAGTTGATAAACGTAAAATTTAATCAGCTTAAAATCAACAGATTACATTCAAATTTTAGCAATTAATTTTAAAAGAAATCTTAAACTATGTCAAAAAGAGTATTAATTACAGGAGCAGCTGGATTTTTAGGATCACATCTATGTGATAGATTCATCAAAGAAGGTTATAGAGTAGTTGGAATGGATAACCTCATAACTGGGGCAATGATGAATATAGAGCATCTGTTTCCATTAGAACAATTTGAATTCTATCATCACGATGTTTCAAATTATGTGCATGTTGCTGGAGACTTGGATTATATACTACATTTTGCATCGCCTGCGAGTCCAATAGATTATTTAAAAATGCCTATTCAGACTATGAAAGTAGGATCATTAGGAACACATAATTTATTAGGTTTGGCTTTATCAAAAGGGGCAAGAATGTTAATTGCTTCTACTTCTGAAGTATATGGAGATCCTTTGGTTCATCCACAAACGGAAGATTATTGGGGGAATGTAAATCCAATTGGGCCAAGAGGAGTTTACGATGAAGCAAAAAGATTTCAAGAAGCATTAACGATGGCATATCATACTTATCATGGTTTGGAAACAAGAATGGTAAGAATTTTTAATACTTATGGACCTAGAATGCGAGTCAATGATGGCAGAGTTTTGCCAGCATTCTTTTCACAAGCAATAAGAGGAGAGGGCTTGACAGTTTTTGGAGATGGATCTCAAACAAGATCATTCTGTTATGTTGATGATTTGGTTGAAGGGATTTATAGATTACTTCACAGTGATTGTCACATGCCTGTGAATATTGGAAATCCGGATGAAATAAACATCCTAGATTTTGCCGAAGAAGTTTTGGCTTTAGTCGGAAATCCAGCAGCCCATATTATTAATAAGCCTTTGCCAACAGATGATCCGAAGGTTAGAAAACCAAATATCTCAAAGGCAAAAGAAGTTTTAGGTTGGGAGCCAAAATTTAACAGAGCAGAAGGTATGGCTATAACTTATGAATACTTTAAAGGAGTAGTTCCTGTAAATGCATAATTTCTTTTAAAATAAAATTGCCCCGAAGAATTCTTTGGGTATAAAACGAAAAAATATGAAACAGACCATTTTAATAACAGGCGGAGCAGGATTTATAGGCTCCTGTCTTGTAAAACTAATGGTGAAAAATCATCCAGATTATAAAATAATTAATCTTGATGCTTTGACCTATGCTGGAAATTTAGAAAATCTTACGGAAATTGAAAATGCTCCGAATTATCAATTCATCAAAGGAGATATTAATGATCGTCCTTTTATTGATGAACTATTTAAAGTACATCAATTTGATGGAGTGATACATTTAGCAGCAGAATCTCATGTTGATAGATCAATTACGAATCCATTGAGTTTTATAATGACAAATATTGTTGGTACAGTAAATTTATTAAATGCTGCGAGACATAATTGGGGAGATTTTGAAGGAAAGCGTTTTTATCATGTTTCAACGGATGAAGTTTATGGTAGCTTAGGAGCAACTGGATTGTTTACCGAAGAAACTTCTTATGATCCAAGGTCACCGTATTCTGCATCAAAAGCGAGTTCAGATCACTTGGTGAGAGCTTACCATCACACTTATGGTTTGCCAATAGTTATATCAAATTGTTCAAACAATTATGGTCCTTATCAGTTTCCTGAAAAATTACTTCCACTCTTTATATTTAATATAAAAAATGAGAAGCCGTTACCAGTTTATGGTGATGGAAAGTATACTAGAGATTGGTTGTGGGTTGATGATCATGCAAGAGCCATTGATTTGATTTATCATAAAGGAAAAGATGGAGATACTTATAATATTGGTGGGCATAATGAATGGATGAATATAGATTTGATCCATTTGATGTGTGATACCATGGATGATTTATTAGGCAAAGAAAAAGGATCTTCAAGAAAGCTGATAACTTTTGTAAAAGATAGACCTGGCCATGATAAGCGTTATGCAATTGATGCAAGCAAGCTGAAAGATGAATTAGGTTGGGTTCCGTCTTTGCAAATGGAAGAAGGAATTAGAAAGACTGCTGAGTGGTATTTGGAGAATAGCGAATGGTTGGAAAATGTTACTACTGGTAATTACCAAAAGTACTATGAAAAACAATATGCCGATCGATAAGTAAGACCCATAAACCGAACCTTTGCAATTGAACTTTGTGCAAAGCCGAAATACTATAATTAATGAATAAAATACTTTTAGTTCCTATTTTTTTGATTCTATTTTGTGGGCTACTTAATGCGCAAATATTGAATCAAGGCGAGGCCAGAAAAGAATTGGAAAAGAGAGGTCTAGATGAAGAAGATTTCAGACTAAGAATGCTTGAAAAGGGCTTTGATATTGAAAATATTGATCCCAATCAAATTTTAGAAATAGACCAAGCAATGGAAGAGGTGGTCCGTGAAATGGATCGTGACATGAAGAGGGAAGAAAAAGAGATTGTAGCACTTGAGCAAGATAGTCTGAATCTAGATGAAAAAGTAGAAGAGATTAAAGAAGAAGGGGTAGAGGAAGAAATTAAGGATCGCTCAGATCTTTCTGCAGAAAGAATTAAAGAAGCAGTGGAAAATGGAATCCCTTTAGAAGAGGCTATTGCGAATGAATTATCCACGACGGATAAGAAAGAATTACCTCCGTCAAATATTTATGGTCAGCATATTTTTAGAAATAAAAATATAGCCATCTTCACTCCTTCTGAAGATATTAGACCACCTGAGACCTATGTACTTGGTCCAGGTGATAAAATCACAGTAGTAATTTGGGGCAAGAGTCAAGAAAACGCCACGTTTACAATAAACAAAGATGGTTCGATACAGCCAACGGATATGCCTCGAATTAATCTAAAAGGCTTGACCTATCAAAAAGCAAGAGGTTTATTGCAAAGTAGATATGCCCAGTATTTTAACTTTGATCCAGAAAATTTTGAAGTCACGATTGATTACTCTCGAACAATTACAGTGAATATTTTGGGGGAAGCCATAGAATCAGGAAGTTATAATTTGCCAGCTACAAATACTGCCTTTAATGCCTTGGTAGCAGCTGGTGGTCCTTCAGATATTGGAACTGTCAGAAATATAAAATTGATTCATCCTGGAGGAAGTTCTTCCAGAGTGGATATTTATGCCATGATGCTTGACCCGACGATTGTAAAAGATTTTTTCCTTCAAAACAATGATTACATTTTTATACCAACAGCTGACATCCTGGTGGACGTAGAAGGTGCCGTTAGAAGACCTTTTAAGTATGAATTGATAGAAGGGGAAGGGTTGAAAAAACTTATTCAATATGCAGGGGGATTTAATGAAAATGCCTACCAAAGTAATATACAAATCAAACGATTTGAGCAGGATAAGGAAGTGATTGTAGATGTTGATTTTAGGGCCTTAGAGCGATCTGGATCTGATTTTAAAATATTGAAAGGAGATAAAATTATTGTACAAGAAATACCAAAAGAGTATGATAATTTTGTGGAAGTAATTGGTGCGGTAGAGTATCCTGGAAGATTTCAAGTTGAAGATGGAATGAAGTTGAAAGATGTTATCAAGAAAGCGGTTTTGCTTAAAGGAGCGAGAACAGATTTAGCTTTTGTTCAAAGAAAAAATCTTGATAATAGTATTAAATGGATAAAAGTTAATATTGGAGATGACTTTGTCAATATTGATTTGCAAGCAGAAGATCGAATTGTTATTTACGAGCAATCAAGATTTGTTGACGAGCAAAACTTTATAATTGACGGAGCGGTACGTCAACCAGGTGTCCAACCATTCGATGGGAGTCAAGAAATGAAAATTTCGGATGCACTCGAAATGGCTGGAGGTGTGATACCAGAGGCTACAGAATTTGGCTACATTTTTAGAAGAGATCCTGAGACAAGAAGTTTGTTAGAATATGTAAGAGTAGATTTGGCTACTTTAATTGCTAATCCAAATTCTAGTGAAAATTTAGAAATAAGACCTTTTGATAGTCTGGTTGTTTATAATTACAGATCTTTCATAGATAAGTCATTTGTTGAAATAAAAGGAGCAGTGCGTGATGAAAGGCGTATCAGTTTTGACCCTACCTTAACCTTGAAGGATGCTTTGACGCTGGCAGGAGGCCTGAAATTAGAAGCATCAAATAGTAGAATTGAGGTTAGTAGAGTAAATTTTGGAGGCACTAATTCAGAAAGAACAAAAATAATTTTGCTTGAGGTAGATGAAACTTACCAAACCTTATCTGGAGAGCCATTTTTACTTCAACCTTTTGACTTGATCATAGTAAGAAAATCACCAGAATTTAGAATGCTGAGAAATATCACTTTGAAAGGGGAAGTAGAATACGAAGGTGTTTATTCGATTACTGATAACAATGAAAAAATATCGGATATTATAAAGCGAGCAGGAGGATTAACCGAAGAAGCATTTGCTTCTGGAGCAACTTTGTTTAGAATTAAAGACAATGTTGGTTATGTAGTAATGGCTTTAGACGAAGTGATGGTTAATTCCAAATCAAAACATAATTACATCTTGAAGGAAGGTGATGTAATAGAGATTCCAAAAAAGAAGGATTTTGTTTCTATACGCGGAGCTTCAAAAGCTAAGGAAATATATCCGGACAAAATATTAAAAACAGGTCAAATCAATGTGCCATTCTACAAAGGCAAGACTGCCAAATGGTATGTAGATAATTTTGCAGCTGGAATAGGGGAGAATGGAAGAAGAAATTTGATCACAGTAGAACATCCAAGTGGTAGATTGGAAAAAACAACAGACTATGTTTTGTTCAAAAAATACCCTCATGTTGAAAAAGGATCAATCATAACTATTGGAGAAGTAGATGTTCAAAAATTAGAAGAAGAAAATGATAAAAAAGATGTTGATTGGGGGAAAGTTTTTGCAGATGCAATAACTCAAGCTACTTCAATTTTAGCATTAATCTTACTTATAGAAAGTACAAATTAATAGGCCTAACTTTTTTAGATAAGCTCTAATACATTTTCTGGTGGTCGTCCGATAATGGCTTTTTTGTTTTTTATAACAATTGGTCTTTCGATCAATTTAGGATTTTGTGCCATGTATTTTATAAGTTGGCTGTCGCTTAGTTCTTTACCTTTGATCAGTTCTTTATAAACAGGCTCTGTTTTTCTAAGAAGATCTTTGGGCTTAATATTTAATAAACTAATTATTTCTTTAAGCTCTTTTTGTGTAGGACTATCTTCGAGGTACAAAATAATCTTAGGTTTTATCCCATTTTCTTCGAGTATAGCAAGTGTTTCTCTACTTTTGCGACATCTAGGATTGTGGTAAATTTTCATAATCAAGTAATTTAAATCGAAAGTAAGAAATGATCTGGGAAAACAAACCTTCATTAGAAACTTTAAAACAAGTTTCAAAAAATACCATGCTAGAACATCTTGGAATTGAATTCATCGATATAGGAGATGATTATGTCTCTGCTTCCATGCCGGTTGATCACCGGACAGTACAGCCCTTTAGAATACTACACGGAGGGGCTTCTGTATGTCTCGCAGAATCATTGGGTTCAATAGCTTCTCAAGCTGTTTCTCCTAAATCAAAGGTTGTAGGTTTAGAAGTAAATGCAAATCACTTGCGTTCAGCTAAGGAAGGTCAAACAGTCTTTGCAACTGCAAAACCAATTAAGTTGGGAAAGAGAATTCATGTTTGGAATATTGAAATCAAAGATGATCAAGAGCAATTGATCTGTATAAGCAGATTGACGGTAGCAGTTATGTCTTAAATTGGTCAGTTTCGAACTATAAACCTATATTTAATCCCCAATTATACCATACCCATAGCAACTAAATTGTATTTTGGCCTTCTAAATTTTTAAACACAAAAGTTATATGAATAAATTTACAATCTTTCTTTCCTTTATCATTTTTGGATTCGTTTCGGCTTTTGGCCAAGCTGGTTTAAATATGAACCTATTGGCAAATGTTGACTTTCCTGAAGAATGCAATGACGTTTGGGGTTATGTAGCTCCTGATGGTATTGAGTATGGAATAGTTGGAACTGTAGAAGCTACAGTCATTTTTTCCTTAGAAGATCCAAGTAATCCTGTACAGCTTGCACGAATAGAAGGCGCGAATTCCACTTGGAGAGATATGAAAAATTGGAAAGATCATATTTATGTAACTACTGATGTGGGGCAGGATGGATTGTTGATTATTGACATGACAGATCCCACCAATATTACATCAAATTATTGGAAGCCTGAATTTACCATAGATGGAGATACAAGAACATTGCAAACTTGCCATAATTTGTACATTGATGAGAATGGGTACATTTATCTTGCAGGTTGCAATATGAATCGTGGTGGACTCATAATACTTGATGCCTTCACAACTCCTGGACAACCAATATATGTTGGAGCTGCTGATCCTAGATACTCTCATGATGTAATGGTCGTTGATGATGTTGCGTACAGTTCAGACATAAATGACGGATCATTTTCAGTAATCGATGTTTCTGATAAAACTAATCCTGTAACATTGGCAAGTCAAAATACGACGATGAATTTTTGTCACAATGCATGGAGATCTGATGATGGAAAATACTTATTTACCACAGATGAAAGAGGAAATGCTTATGTAGATGCATATGATATTACAGATTTGACAGATATAAAATTGTTAGATTTTTTCCAACCGGCAGAAAATTCTGGTAAGGGAGTGATTCCACATAATACACATTACTATGATGGTTATTTAGTTACAAGTTGGTACACAGATGGCGTAAGAATAACAGATGCGTCAAGACCTGATAATTTGATAGAGGTTGGGTATTATGAAACATGGGATGGTCCTCCAGGTAATTTTAATGGTTGCTGGGGAGCTTATCCGTACTTACCTTCTGGCAATGTTTTGGCCGTTGATATTCAAAGTGGCTTTTTTGTCTTAGGGGCTGAATACACAAGAGCATGTTTTTTAGAAGGAACAGTTACAGATGCAGAAGATGGCTCCTTTTTAATTGATGTCAATGTAGAAATTGTAGCTTCTCAAATAAATGCAGATCAAACAAATAATACTGGAGAGTATAAAACGGGTTTAGCTGAAGCTGGAGATTATGCTGTGACTTTTTCTAAGCCAGGATATGAAAATAGAACTGGAGTTGCTACTTTAGTAAATGGGGAACTAACCATTTTGGATATGGAATTAAATCCTTTGCCAAGGTTTTCTTTAACTGGTTCAACAATAAGAGACGCAGATGGAAATGGAATTTCAAATGGTGCGGTCACAATTGTTAATGACGAATTTGAATTTACGGCCAAGTCAGCTACTGATGGAACTTTCTTGATTCAAGATCTATGGCAAGGTACTTATGATGTATATGGAGGTGCATGGGGATATAGAAATGTATACTATGGAGAAGTAACTATAGATCAAGCACAGAGCATCGAAATTAGATTAGAAGAAGCATACATGGATGATTTTATTGTAGACTTAGGTTGGATTGTTGAAGGAGATGCAGCTACTGGTATGTGGGAAAGAGGAGAGCCACAAGGGACTGCTTTTGGAAACTTTATCGTTAATCCGGGTGAAGACATTCAAACTGATGTAGGTGACTATTGCTATGTTACAGGAAATGCTGGTGGAGATCCTGGTTCGGATGATATTGATGATGGTAGTACGATATTGATTTCACCTATCATGGATTTGACAAATATTCAAAATCCTACCATAAATTATAATATATGGTTTGCAAATGGAGGAGGCCAAGGACAAGCAGATGATATGGTTGCAGTGAAGGTTTCAAATGGTTCTGATGAAGTTGTCTTAGAAACATTAGATAGTGATAGTCCAATATTAGGTGAGTGGACAAAGTCTTCTTTCGTTTTGACAGGATTGATTGATATTACAAATACAATGACTTTAATTGTAGAGACTGGTGATTTAGGAAATGGACATTTGGTGGAAGCGGCAATTGACGCATTTGAAGTGACAGCAGGTCAAGGACCATCTAGCACGGTTGAAATTGATGAGAACATTTCTTTGAGAGCATATCCAAATCCATTTGTAGATCAAGTTACTTTTGAGTTTGGTGCACAAGAGGTAGCAAATTTAATTATCACTAATATTGTTGGCAAAGAAGTATTAAGGATGGATGTGTCAAATATGACTACGATAACATTCGAAAATGAATTAGCTGCTGGTGTATATTTTGCAACTATTGGAAATGATGTGAAGGTGAGCACAGCTTTAAAGCTTATTTGTAATTAATTTTAGGTAACTATATAGCTAGTATCCCAAATATGAATTATGACAACAATAACTTCGAATTTGCTTAATAAGAATTGCTTATTTGTTTATTCGTGTATTTGTTTATAAATTTTTCAAAGATTATCATAAACAACTCAACAAATAACCGCATAAACAATATCAATACATTTTAACAAATATCCCTTAGGCTAATCTAAACTTTTGGTGTATTAAATATAAGCTCCTAATTTTAATAAAAAGTAGTTGATAAAAAAACGGCTTACAAATTCAATTTGTGAGCCGTTTTTTATTTTAAAGAACTTTAAATCTTCATTTTAATTATCTTTGGAAATTGCTTAAACAAGTAGTAGAAATTTCGCACTTATGAAATATGTTTTTTATTTGATACTCTGTTTACCTTTGTTTTTTACTTGTAAGGATGATAAAACACACATTGTCCATCGAGAAGAAATAGACGAAAAGGAAGACCTTTCTCCAGAATTAAGATTTGGTGCATTGTTTGAACAGGTTCAAATGGAAGGTGTTTTTGGTCAATCGTCAACCTTCTCTAATGCAGTCCCAAAGGCTTTTACTAAGGAAGTCATGAAAGCTTATGAGGAGGAAAAATTAAAGGAAGATTTTGATCTTAAGCAGTTTGTTGAGAAATACTTTGATACAAATAGCTCCGTTGAGTTTAAAGGCCTGGGCACTACTGATATTACCATGTATCTAAGTAGTCTTATTGATCAGATGAAGGTGAATTCTATAGCTGCCAAAGGCTCCGTTATAGAAATGTCAAAGCTGTCATTGGCTTCTCGTCAAGAAACTTTTCCGGAATTAGATTATGCAGAAAGCTATTTCAATATGCTTGGGCTACAAGCTAAAGGGGATAATGAGATGGTAGATAATTTTCCAAAGAATTTTGTTTACATGATAAATAACTATGAATGTATTCCATTAAAGAATCGTTCATACTCTTTAAATCAAACTGGGCCGCCTTATTTGAGTGCTATGATAAATTTATTAGAATCTAGTCAAGGAGAGCGTATTTTGAAATTTTATCTTGGCGGTTTTTTTAAAGAGTATCAATATTGGATGAAGGCTTCTCATGAATTGGAGGCAGGTACACAGATTAACCATTCAGTAAAGATGGAAGATGGTGCAATCTTGAATCGATTTTGGTCAGGCTCTCTTAAACCGAGAGTAGCAAATTACAAAGAAGATAAAGCCTTATTAGCTAGTGTGGGAGATCCTGAAATTTTAAGGCAGGTTAGAGCAATTGAAGAATCTACCTGGTTAGAGAGCAGCCGTTGGGGGATGTCAAACAATAATTATGAAGGCGCAAATATTACAAACTTAATACCTGTTGATTTAAATGCTTTATTATACAATTTGGAGAAAAGCATTGCAAGAGCTTATAAATTATTGAAACAAGAACCAAGAGCGGAGTTTTTCTTTGAAAAAGCAGAAGCAAGAAAAAAGGCTTTAATTAAATATTGTTGGAATGAAGAGAAAGGTTTTTTCTTTGACTATAATTTTAAAGATAAAAAACAAACAGATGTATATTCTTTGGCAGGTCTATACCCCTTATTTTTTGAAATGGCAGACTCAAAAAAAGCAAAGAAAGTCGCTTCAAGTTTAAAGAGTAAATTGCTAAAAGAGTCTGGGCTGGCTAATACAAATTCTGAGACGGGATTATTTTGGGATGGACCATATGGAAAGGCGGCTTATCAATGGATAGCCTACAAAGGATTAAAAAATTATAAAGAAGATGACTTGGCAAATGAGATAAAGTCAAGATGGATCAAATCGCAAACAGATATAATAAATGCAAACAAAGTCTTAGCTGAGTTTAGTATTGTCGATCCTTTAATTCCTTCTGATAAGGAATCATCTTTTGCAAGCTCTTCAGCTTCTGTTTTATTGAAATTTTTAAATGAATAAAATTGGAGCAATACATCAAAACACTCTCTCGATTTGGGGAGAATGAATTAATCATTTATCAACAAAATGATGCTTCGGGAAGAATGATTGCATTGCTAAGTGTCATTCCTGATAATGGAGCTAACATTGTAGACTTGGCTTTAAAAGGAACATTTGTTCTAGATGGCTATTCTAATGCTGATGATCTAAAAGAAAGAAAAGAATATAAAAGTGAGATTTTAGCGCCATTTCCAAATAGACTGGCAAAAGGAAAATTTAATTTTGAGGGACAAGATTATAACTTTCCAATTAATGATATCGAACATGGTCATGCTTTACATGGTTTTGTCGCAAATAAAAGTTTTGAAATTATTGAAGAAGAAATTTCTGATTCATTATTCTTAAAGCTAAAGTATACTTACAGGGAGGATGATAATTATTTCCCGTTTAAGTTTGATTTGTTTGTAAGTTATAGAATAATAGAAAACCAATTTCATGTAAAATTTGAAGTTGAAAATAGGGGAGGTAAGAAACTTCCTTTTGGAATTGGTTGGCATCCTTATTTTATTTTTAAACCAAATGAAAAAGCAAGTATAGAATCTTGC
>CALIIW010000316.1 GCA_938018185.1 uncultured Saprospiraceae bacterium | reverse complement strand
TATGATCAGCTGAAAAAGAGTTCCAAGAAGTAAGCCTATAAATAATTGAATGACTAACTTTCTATGTGGTTTTAAATAAGACAATAAAAATCCGAAGCCTTTTTTATTTTCAGTTTTATCTTCTAAGTCATGAAATCTATTTGTAGGCTCAAGCAAAAGTGCCACGCCATTCTCTTCTCCAAGAGTCCAGGACTTTTTAAATTCATCTAGACTTAATTTCTTTTTTCCCTTTGCAGGGTCAGCGATCCAAACATGCCTGCTATCAATTTTATAAACAACTACAAAATGCTTGTTTTCCCAATGGACTATTGCTGGTAAGGGAGCAACGGAAAGAGAAGCTTCGTCTTTTTTTCCTGTAATTGGCAAGTTGACTGCCAAGGTCCTTAGCCCTATTAGTTCCGCTGCTTCAGATATTCCTTTTAGACTTACACCTTCCTTATCTATATAACACTTCTCCCTTAAAAAAGGTAAAGCATAGGATTTGCCATAGTGCTTCGCCACCATTCGAAGGCAGGTAGGCCCGCAATCCATAGAATCCAATTGCTCATAAAAAGGAAATGACTTCATCTATATTAAATAGCGTTTACAATTAAGCTAAGCTTTTTCAATAGAAACTCAAAGTTAGTATGCAATTGAATAAGCAAGCTATAAGTCAGTATTGTCTAAAATGAATTAGAATACCAACTAATTCAAACGGTAATCTAAATAGAAAAGGTGGGTTTTTACTGGTTTAAAATCAGAAATATGGTAATTTTTCTTAATATAAGTCAGTAGGCTAAAACTCTGATTCTGAAATCACTAAAGGAATCTCATTTTTAATGGCATCTCTCTGATTTCCTTTTAAAGCCGCAAACTTCTTTCCATAGAGTGCTTTTGCTTTCTCATCCCAAATCTCACTATAAGCTGCTTTGATCTCATTATAGATCAGGATATACTTGCCATAAGAGGCAGATCGATCATTTTGTATGGCAATCAAGGCATTTTTTGGTGTTGAAGGCTTGTCCTTACTTTTGCTTGGATTGGTTATAAATTCTATGGTAATCTTTTTCAATTGACTTATATCTGTTTCTATCTTTTCAACCATCAATAAATTATCTGCATTCAATTTAATAGACAAAACATTGTTGTCTGGCAAAGGAGTTGATATTGGTTCATCATCCCATCTAGGGAGCAATGTTTTAATTCCGAGTTCTGTTTCTATGGTTGTGGTAACGAGAAAAAAAATGAGTAGTAGGAATGCTATGTCTGCCATTGAACCTGCATTGATGCTGTTGTCAAATCTTCTTTTTTTCATCTATATGAAATAGTTGTTTGAAGATATAGATGCAGAAAGTGGATTGAAGGGTGTGCTTTTAAAAACTATTTTAAAAATTTAACCACAATAGAATCAATAGGATGCACAATAGGCACAATAGAAAATTGCTATGTTAACAGACTTAGTTAGAACTCAAATTAATTTTCCTTTTCGCTTAGTATAAATCCAACTTTAAAAACATTTTCAATCTTAAGGTTTGGATCATGCCTTAGGAGCTTTCTAATTTTTGAGATAAAGACATCAAAGCTTCTACCTAAGAAGTAGTCTTTTTTGCCATAGATTTTCTCTACCGCTTCTTCTCTTTTAAGGATTTGATTTTTGTTTTGGCAAAGTAATTTTAATACTTCATTTTCTTTTTGAGTAAGTCTATTTACTTCTTCATTAAAGGTGAGTTCTTGTCGATTGTAATCGAAATGGTATTTCCCTATTTGAAATTTATTTGGGCAAGCAAAATTATTATTCGGGCTCATCCTTCGGAGGATGACATTTATTTTTGCTAGTAATTCTTCTTCTTCAAATGGCTTGGTGATATAATCTTCTGCACCAAGATCATAACCCTTTAACTTATCTTCCTTCATTGATCTTGCCGTAAGAAACAAAAATGGCAAGGTAGAATTTTCGTCTCTAAGTGTATTTGCAATTGTATAGCCATCTACCTTGGGCAGCATCACATCTATAATGGCCAAGTCAAAAGTTTCGCTCAAAGCGGCATCAAGACCAGCTTTACCATCTCGACAAAGTTTTACTTCCTTGCCCTCTCCTTCTAGAAAATCAGAAAGGAGAATTCCAAGGCTGGTATCATCTTCTATTAAAAGGATTTTACTCATTGCTTAAATATTAACAGGTAGACTGATTATAAATTGTGTTCCTTTACTAATTTCACTATTTACTTTGATAATTCCTTTATGCAGATCCAAAGCAGCTTTCACATAAGCCAGGCCTATACCAAAACCTTTTGTTTCTCTTACGTCTCCTGTGTTGACCCTTTGAAATTTATCAAAAATATGTTCTTGGTCTAATTTACTTATTCCAATGCCATTGTCTGCAAAAGTCAATTTGTAAGATTGACAATCTTGGGATAATGAAATATTGACTTCAGGATTATCATCACTATACTTTAAAGCATTTTCAATAATATTGATACATACCTTTGACAAATGAAATCTATCTCCTTTAATTAAACAAGCTTTTTTAGGTAAATCAATATTTATTTTAGCTTTATGCTCTTCAATAATCAATTCCATGTAATTGACTGCTTCACTGACTATGTCCTTCAAATCCAAAATTTCTTCTTCCAAAACATAATCACCATTTTCCATCTTCGACAAATGCAGTACTTTCTCTATTTGCTTTGCTAATTTTCCGTTCTCCCGACCTATGATGCTTAAGTATTTTTCATTCTTTAGATTTGGATTTTTTCTAAAATATAAGCCCAATGCTAATGAAATATTTGTAAGCGGTGTTTTCAACTCATGTGCCGCATTATTAAAAAAGTCAATATTGTTTTCTGCTATTCTCTTTTGTTTTACCAAAGCCTTGAGAATGATGAAGCTAACAAGCCCCAATAGAAAGGATATTAAGAGTGAGGAAAGGATCATATAACTCAATTGATCAAATACATAATTTGATCTACTGGGAAAGGTTATACAGAGTGAAGGTTCAACAGCACAAGAGTTGGTTATTACAGGCTCTCCAACCAAGTATTTTTCTTTCTCCTCCATTGAAAGTTTAAAGTTTTCATTGATTCCATAGCAGCTCATTTGGCTGGAAATCGTTTCAGCCAAATTCTCTTGTTCCTTAACGGGAATTTCAAATTCTTCTGTATTAAAAAAATAACACTCTTGATTTCCTATACAAGTATTAAAGGCGTCAAGACTGATTTCTTTTTCATATTTGTCATTATACTTATCAAGGGCTGAGCCCAAAGCGAGACTTACTTGTTGATCAAATTGTTCTTCGATAAGTTTTTTTGAAGTTAGTAGCCAATTGATTTGGACGAGTATCAATAGCATCAAGGAAAGGGCTACTGCACCAAATAGAATTGGAATCCGATGTGACGATAATATTGAATTTATCTTATTCATATTGCTTAAACATCCAATTTTACGATTATCCCGCAGTATAAAAAGCTTTTCAGCCTTTATAACAAGTTCTTAACAAGACTATTCTGCAATAACAAGTCCATAACAAGTGAATAACAGCTACGAAACAGCTATTTAGTCGCATTGCCTATAAATTTGATTTGAGATTAATGCGGTAGCTCAGCGCTTCTGAGTGTAGTTAAAACTATAAAAAATGAATTGTTGTAAAATTTGTTCCTTACTATTAAGCTTCTTTTTGATCGCTGGTACTTTGAGTGCTCAATCTATTTTAGAATCAGAAGGAACTTCTACAGAAAAAGTATTTACTGAGGCTGCTCTTTCAAAGGGCGATGTAAAAGCTTGTGCAAACATGACTCCAGAGCAATGTTCAAATATGAGCCCAGAAGAATGTGCTAAATTATGTCCTACAAAGTGCTGTAAAGGTGCGAAGGCAAGCGCTACTTCACAAGTATCAAATGTTTCGGAGGCTTCATCAAGTGCAAAGAAATGTTTGGGTATATTCCCAGCGGGATGTTGTAAAGGAAACAAAGCAACATCAGCAACAAAGGTTGCGGTAAGTGCTAAGGGTGGAAAAAAATGTTGCGGCATTTTCCCTCCTGGTTGTTGCAAAGGTAGCAAAGCAAAAGAGACAAGTACTATGACTGCTCAAAGGACTACTGCTCCTGCACAGAACCCATGAATGTTAAGAATGAAAATGAATACCAAGAATAAAGATGTCAGACCGACATCTACACAAACAGCGAGAGTGTTTTAAACACCATAATTATTGTAGAGACACAAAATGTTGTGTCTCTGCATAATTATTGTGTCTCTGCATAATTATTTTTGTGTTTTTATAATTTAAACAAAGTATATCCTAGAATCAAAGAAGAACAAATAAATTTCCCTTCCGCATTAGCTGTTGAAGCTAAGAGATCTCTCGAAGATTGTTGTCTAAACTCTAGACTTAAATTTTGAAATTTAAAACCGACACCGCCCGCAAAACCAAGGGAATTTCCCATTCCAAAATTGGAAGAATTTCTATAAACCATTTCTGAGCCCAATTCAATTTCAAATAAAAAGCCGCCGTTTAAAAACAATCTGGTATTTTTCATCATATTAAAATAATACCGCATTCCAATTTGCATTTCAATAGCTTTAAAATCCACTGTTACATAATTTGATTCTAATTCTTGCTCATATTTAAAATATTGATAGGTAGGTTCAGCTAATATAGTTAGATTTTGTTTGGATATGTTTAATGCATACTCAACTTCCAAGCTGTATCGCATTGTATTTATTCCACCAGTTTCAAAATATCTATTTTCAAAGGTGTGAATTTTTGTATCCAAATTTGCATTTCTATATCCTACTCGAGGAGTGAGACTAAATACTTTTCGTTTAGGTTTTGACATATAGTCTGTAAAAGAAGCTCCTTTACATTTATTATACAGTTGAAAAAAGCCAATCAATTTAGCAGTTTGATATTTCAATTTTTCAATGTAAGCCGAATTAATATCATCACATTTCATGCTATTTAATAGCTGTTGCTTGTATCCATTATTTTCCAGCAATTCAGATTTGTCATTGATATACTTTTTATAAACTAGCTGTTTTGGTTTATCATCGCCCAAGGCGTAAAAATATCTCACCAGCGTATGATCAGAATAACCATATAGACTTGCTTCTCCTTCCATCAATACTTTTAATAGAATAATCTCGGATTGAAAATCAGAATTTCTGCCTGTAGTTATATTGTTTAAATTTGTGCTTGCCCGATCTATATCAACTGTATGCTTGACAAACTTAACAAGGTCATGAATTGCAAATTCTTTTACATCGTCAATATTTAATCTCTTGTAAGAATCATCTTCAGACAATTTGTATTCAAAAAAAGAAGGATTGTTTTTCCAAGTAAAATGCTTAATTAAACATTCAATTCTCTCATCATTTTCAGAAATATAATATCCCTTTTTTGCTGTGTATTGAGAAAAACAATTAGCAGTGAAGAGAAAGCAAAGAATAGAGAGCACATGATTTTTCATAATCTATTATGTTTTTAAAGCTTAAATAAGGTATACCCAAAAATCATAGAAAAAGCATTAAATCGACTTCCGGCTGAATCAATCTTATTTAGCAGATCTCTAGAAGTATGTCCTCTAAGTTCAAAACTTAGGTTGTTTACTTTTATTCCTACTCCAGCTGAGGCTCCCATGGAATTCCCGATATCATAAGAATCTAAATTGAGATAATTTATGGTAGAATTAAAATCAACATCCGCAACAAGAGATCCGTTTAAAAACAATCTAGCTTTTTCATTCAATTTTAAATAATACCTTAAACCAATTTGAAATTCAACTGATATATAAGCTACTTCAACTTCATTAAGATTGGCAGGTCCATCAAAATTTAAATACTGGAATGTTGGTTCAATGAGAAGAGCTAATCTTTTCTTAAACGAAGAAAAAGCAAATTCCCCTTCCAAACCAAACTGAATGGAGGTAATATCATTTGTTTCGAAGTTTTTATTTTCAAAAATCTCAAATGTAGTTGCAAGTGAGGATCTTCGAAGACCTAAACGAGGAGTCACTTTAAACAAATTTAATTCTTTGGGTTTAATGTAGTTTATATAGTTCCCACCTTTGCATTTGTTATAATTAGAAAAGTAAGCTACTAAATCCGCTCTTTCGAATTTAAGATCTTCAGCAGACTCAGAATTGTCACAGTTTAAACTATTGAACAACTGTTGTTTGAACGCATTATTTGTGTTGACATAATTCTTAGCATCCCTAAATTGTTTAAAAATCAGTTG
>CALIIW010000315.1 GCA_938018185.1 uncultured Saprospiraceae bacterium | reverse complement strand
CTAATTGCACCTTTCACTTGCCTAATAAAAACATTCGAAATTCGATTGTTTGGTTATTTGATTAATCGAGTAATCAATATACCTTTCACCAAGAGTACAAATCTAAATATAATAACAAGATAAACCTTAGTAGGTTCTCTAGTCAAGCTCTTCGTCTAAAATATCTTCATTTCCCATCTTTTCCACCCGAATTGAATATAAAATGCTAAAAAACAAGGTGAATGGGATAAAAACCACCGCTTTTTGAAATGCTTGGATGGCTAATTGAGGAACGTAAGCTAGAAAGGCTTCTACGATTTCAATAATATTTAAGGTAGACAAAGCACTGAAAAGGTCGTAAATTAAAATAAGGAATAGGAAGAAGAAAAAGCCTCTTGTGACTACTTGAAGATTTTGAGAAAGATACTTGGAAAACGTACTTCTGCCCGAAGATCGCACGCGTTCAGAATTGAAATACAAAACAATAATAAAGATCGAAACAATAATAAATGTAGCTGTTTGACCATAGTCAAATTGGCGCAGTGCTAGTTCTTCAAGAAATAGGGCAAAACCTGTGAGTCTTGCTAGATTCGATTTCTTCATTAATCCTTGTATCATTTCAGATTGTTTATTTGATTATGTGTGTATTTGTTTAAGGATTTATTCTAATATTCTCCCAAGAGAATAATCAAAAATAGTACAAATTTTAAGGTACTAGAATTTAAAGTCTCATATTTAATATACATTTATAAATATCACTTCATTTCAGAAAAAAGATATACCTTAAATTTGAAATCAAGGAATAATAATATTGAGCATTTTACCAAAATCATTTTATACCCGTTCTGATGTTGTCCAAGTTTCAAAAGAACTGTTGGGAAAATTGTTAGTAAGTAGAATAAATGGTGTTTTGACCGCAGGGACAATCGTTGAGACAGAGGCATATCGAGCACCGGACGATAAAGCCTGCCATGCCTATCAAAACAAACGCACATCCAGGACGGAAGTGATGTTTCATGAAGGAGGTTGTGCTTATGTTTACATTTGCTATGGGATTCATCATTTGTTTAATGTAGTTTCTGGTGAAAAAGATATGGCGCATGTGATCTTAATCAGAGGCATAGAACCTATTAAAGGTGTAGAGCATATGATGGAAAGACGGGGTTTAAATCAATTAAAACCCGCCTTGACAGCCGGCCCTGGCAGTTTATCCAAGGCCTTAGGCATTAAAAAAGAGCTTTCGGGCGTTAGTTTATTGGACAAAAAGTCTAAGATCTGGATCGAGGATCAAGGACTAAATATTGATAAAAATGAAATAGTAGCTGGGCCAAGGGTAGGAATGTCAACTGCAGAGGAATGTTCTCATTGGCCATGGCGATTTAGAATTAAAGGAAATAAATGGTCTTCAAAGCCAAACACTGTTAAATATGATTTTTAAATTTAGACTAAGTATCTGCTTACTATTTTTGGTGTTCAATTTATCCGCGCAAGAGGATAAATATGAAAATACAAATCACATCTATTCCAAAAATATTAGGACTGTCAAATTCCATATCAGTGGATTGCCTTTGAGTACACCAATGGTAAATTTGGGCTCCAGTACACAATTAGTATTGAGTTTTGACGATGTAGATGCAGACGTAAAAGATTATGTCTATACCATTCAAATGTGCAATGCAGATTGGACCACCAATGAAAGTTTAACCACTTTCGAATATCTCAAGGGCTTTGATGAAGATGAGCTTGACAATTATAGATTTTCTCAAAATACTTTGACATCATTCACCAACTATAAATTAAACATACCAAATAACAATATGAGTTGGATAAAGTCTGGCAATTATATATTGAAAGTATTTGAAGATGAAGACGAGCGTCGATTGGTATTGAGTAGACGATTTATGGTAGCTGAACCGTTGATGACCATAGCTTCTGGAATGAATTTGCCTGTAGTTGTAAGTAATCAACGGACGCATCAAGAAATTGATTTTGTAGTTTATCATAAAGGTATTCCTGTAAGGTCTCCACAGTCTGAAATAAAAGCGAGCATTTTGCAAAATGGGAGATGGGACAATGCCATTACAGGAATGACTCCATTGTTTGTCAAAGAAAATGAGATGTCTTATGACTATCAAAACAAGATTGTTTTTCCAGCTTCCAAAGAATGGCGAATGGCTGATGTGCGTTCTTACCGTACTTATTTGCGAGGTGTACATAAAATTGAGCGAGTAGATGAAGGTCATGATATATTTTTGAAAACGGATACAAAAAGAGGCTACGAACCTTATTTCTTTTTTTATGATGTGAATGGAAAATACTTGGTTGAAAATTACGATAGAACATTTTTGAACGGAAGAAGATTTCCAAGTTTAGCGGATACCTTGATGTTTTCTGGGGATGAATTTACCGACCAAGAAAGGGCGCAGGAAAGGTCTAGAATTTTGCAGCAGCAAGAACTTCATAAAGACGCACTTGAGCGCGAACAAGAGTTACAAGATGTGGTTTCAGATTACTCTTTAGTTTATTTTGATCTAGAAGTTAAACAAGAGGTTTATGGAGCCGATGTTTATATTTTTGGAGAGCTCTCAGATTGGGAAATTAAGGAGGAATTTAAGATGGAATATAATCCCAAAACAAGAAGCTATCAAAATCAGATCTTTTTAAAACAAGGTTTTTATAATTATCAATATGCCTGCATACACGAAAATAAGCCTGGTGTAATCGATTTAGAAGAGCTAGAAGGCAATTGGTTTGAAACGGAGAATGATTACTTGGTTTTGGTGTATTATAGGCCATTTGGCAAGAGGTATGATCGATTGATCGGAGTCAGAACCTTTTCTTCAGTTCGCTGATTTGTTGAATTTAATCTTAATTTTTACATCTTTCATATAATAATTGCTTGATCTTTGGCTCAGGCTCATTAAGTTTATCTTATTGTTCGCTGATAAAGTTTAATTTTATTGCATCAATCAATTAAGATAATACTAAATGAACTCAGTCAAATATTTATACTTACTTTTTTCTATTATTTCTTTTGGGAATTTGAATGCTCAGGAGGTTTGGTCTTTGCAAAAATGCGTTGAATATGCACAAGAAAACAATTTGACCATTAAACAATCTCGGCTTTTAATAGAACAAGCAAAATTGAATGAACAACTAGGAAAGTATTCAAGGTATCCGAGTTTAAACGCCTCAAGTACTTTTGGATATCAATTTGGTAGAACAATTGACCCAACCACAAACGGATTTATAACAGAAGGAATAGGCGGTCAAACATTGAATTTGGATGCTGGCCTAAGCTTGTACAATGGCGGCCGAATAAATAAAAACATCAAACAATCAAAGTTAAATAGAGAAGCAGCTGAGGCGGACTTGTTGCAATCTGCAAATGACATCACCTTAGTAATTGCAACAACCTATTTGAATGTACTTTTTGCAAAAGAACAGTTGACTGCTTCTAAACAAAGATTGGATCTCACCTTTGAACAAAAGAAGCAAACACAAAAATTAATTACTGCGGGGGCAATTCCAGCAAACGATGTATTAGATGTAGATGCGCAAATTGCAAGAAACGAACAAGACTTAGTTGCACAAGAAAACAGTCTAGCAGTAAGTCTTTTAAACTTAAAACAACTTTTGCAATTAGCTCCAGATTTTAAACTGGATGTTGAAGTACCTAATATTTCTTGGGATGAAAATGCTGATATCGAAGCATTGACTATGGCTGGTATTTATGATCAGGCTGTTTTTACACAACCATTTATTAAAGCAGGAGAATTAAGACTGAAAAGTGCAGAGATGCAAGTTGATATTGCAAGAGCAGATCTAATGCCTAGTCTTACATTATTCGGAGGAATTGATAGTAGGTACTCAACAAAGAGTCCCCAGTTTTCAGAATCTGACTTTGAACTTGGAAGTCCAATTCCTGTTGTGATCAATGGCAATGCAGGAAGCATTCAAACCTTTGGACCAGTACAAAATGGTGAGGTTTCTTATTTTGAACAGATTGGAGATAACCTAGGTCAGTCTATTGGGCTAAACATAAGGGTTCCAATTTTTAACAACCATAGAGCAAAGCTTGCTATGGAGCAAGCTAAAATAAATATTAGCAATACCTTGATTCAAAACGAGCAGGCAAAGCAACAGCTCAAAACTGATATTCAAGGAGCAATCACAAATGCAAAAGCCTCTAGAAAACAAATGGAAGCTTCTTCTAGGACAGTGAACGCCACAAAAGCTGCATATGAAAATGCCTTAAAGAAGTTTGAATTGGGAGCAATTAATACCTTCGAATTAAGTAGTGCGAAGAATCAATTTGACAATGCAGAAGTACAATCAATTGTAGCCAAATATGACTATATCTTTAAACTGAAAGTAGTTGATTTTTACCGAGGAAAACAAATTACATTGAATTAATTTCAGAACATGAATAAGAAGAAAAAGAAAAGTTCAAAATTGTGGATATTCCTATTAATAGGTTTGGTCTGTGTTTTAATTGCAGGTGCAGTTTATAAAAGCCAAAATAAACAGGAAGGTATTGAAGTAGAAGTTGGCAAGGTTGAAAAAAGAACGATCTATGAACAGGTTGCTGCGAGTGGTAAGATCTTTCCTGAAGTTGAGGTAAAAATCACATCCGACGTTTCTGGAGAAATAGTCAAGCTGCTTGTAGAAGAAGGAGACTCTGTCAAAGTTGGCCAACTATTGGCACGGATCGATCCTGATGCTTATGTATCGCAAGTGGAAAGGGGAGACGCTTCTGTTAATAATTCAAAAGCTCAATTGGCAACAGCCAAAAGTGGAATAGAATCTAGTAGGGCGCAGATGTCTCAATTTCAAGCACAAAAAGAACAGATCCTTGCTCAATTAGATAATATAAAAGCTATACATGAGCGAAATACTGGATTGTTTAATGATGGGGTAATTTCTAAAGCGGACTTTGATTTATCCAAATCAAATTTAGATGCAACACTTGCAAATTTGAAATCTGCTGAGGCCTCCATGCGAACGGCAGAAGCGAATTTAGAATCCTCTAAGCAAGGAGCTAAGGCTGCGGAGTATACAGTAAAGTCTATGCAAGCTTCTTTAAGAGAATTGAAAACCAATTTGAATCGGACAGATATCTATGCACCAACTGGTGGAATAGTTTCTTTATTGAATGTGGAACAAGGAGAGCGTGTGGTTGGAATGATACAAATGGCAGGAACGGAATTGATGCGAATCTCAAACTTGAATGCCATGGAAGTGCAAGTTGATGTAAATGAATCAGACGTTTTGAAGGTGACAATTGGTGATAAAGCAGACATTGAAGTTGATGCTTACATTGGTAAGAAGTTTGAAGGAAAAGTAAACAAGATTGCTAACTCAGCGAGCAATATGGGAATGGGAACAAGTTTGACTTCAGATCAAGTTACAAACTTTATTGTCACGATCAGAGTCGATCCAAACTCATACAAAGACCTCGTTAGCAGCAATAATAAATATCCATTTCGTCCAGGGATGTCAGCTTCTGTGGACATCTATACGGATGTTGCAGAAGATGTCATAGCTGTTCCGATTCAAGCCGTTACAACAAGAGAAGATGAGGAAGAAGAAAATAAAAAGGATGCCGTCTTGAAAGAATTGGTTTTTATTTATACTGCAGGAGACACTGTTAGAACAGCTGAAGTAAGTTCTGGTCTTCAGGATGATGATTACATTCAAATTAAATCGGGACTATCTGGTGATGAAAAAATTGTAGTAGGTCCTTATGCGGCTATCTCAAGAAAACTAGAAGTTGGTGATGAGGTATATGAAAAAGAAGAAGAGGAGGATAAGAAAAAGAAGAAAAAGAAATACGGTAAGAAGTAAAAAACCCCTTTAGAAATTGAATTCTAAAAGGGCTTCTTTAGTATTTATTAGGTAGATGTAAGGAGGTATTCTAATTTGTATTTACATAGTCTTTAGATCTCTAACATAACAGATAACTCCATTCGCTTCCAATCCAATCTTCTTTGTTTCTGCAAAATTAGCATCCTGAAAATGTCCCAGCAATAGTCTATAAACTGTTGCTCCATTTAATTGATCGATGTGAACAAAAACTCGCTCACCATATTTCTTTTTAAACTTATTAACTTCTGAAAGTACATTATTGTATTGCTGATAAACACCAATCTGAATACTGTATCCAGTCTTTTGTTGAAACTTGACATCAAGTTCAAATATTCCTTGACCCGTTAAAAAGGCAAGCTCTTCACTTGTTCTTTCGACTTTAGATTCTGCAGGGATCGTCGGAGTTGTGTAAACAGGTTTTGTGATAACAGGAGGTGTATATGTTTCTTCTTTAGTTTCTACAACTTCCGGAGTTGTTTTAGCTTGTTCTATCACCACCTCAGTTATTTCAAGATCTTTCTTTTCTTCAGTTATAACTTTAGGAAGATGTGGTCTACTAATAATTAAAGGTGGCTCTTCAACAACATCTTCTTGAATAACTTCTGGTTTAGATGCTTGAGTTCTTACATTATTAGCCGGCACATTGTATTGTTCTAGAATTGATAATAATCTGCTTGGTCCTAGTGACTCAGCATATCTAGAAACTTCTTCGCCTTTAGAGTTGAAAATGATTATGGTTGGTAAAACTTGAACTTCATATTTCTGCTTTATGACCATTCCATCGAAATCATCTACATCGATAGATACCGGAACATAATTAGAAGTTATATAATTCTGTACTCGTGGATCTGAAAAAGTATTCTTGTCCATCCATTTACAAGGCATGCACCAGCTAGCAGTGAATTTAACCATGTATAATTTGCCTTCCGTCGCAGCTTTATATTTTGCTTCTGGTAGACTACCAATAAAACTTAAACTAGAAAAACTGAAGCCATTTAGGCAATAGCCAAGGGTAAGAACTATGAGAATTAATTTTTTCATATTGATAGTATTAGGGATTATAGTCGGTAAATATACATGTTTTAATGTAAATCAGTGATTTACATATGTTGTTTTAGCCAAATATCATTCCACAAGCATTAATTAATCAATCTATTGACTTATTTTATTGCTTTTTGGTGCAATTAGTTACATATATCGGTAATTTTTAATTTGAAATATTTACAATAGAGCTAGTTTTTTTATTATTCCATAATTTTGGCCTAATCAGTACCATAAAGATGAACTGATTATTTACCTTACGGCTCCTTAAAATTAAACTCATATGAATCTTAAAAACGCAGCTATTACTGCCGTTCATGGTTATCTCCCTGAGCATATTATGACCAATAAAGAGCTGGAAAGCATAGTAGATACAAATGATGAGTGGATAAGGACAAGAACAGGAATTCATCAAAGACATATTCAAAAGGAAGTGGGTAAGGCAACTTCAGACATGTGCGTAGAAGTAGTCAATGGTATTTTAGAAAAATCTGGTACAAAGGCTTCCGAAATTGATATGATCATTTGTGGTACTATAACTGGAGATTATGTTTTTCCAGATACGGCCAATACTATTGCTGATAAATGTGGATTAACCAATGCTTTTGGCTATGATATAAATGCTGCTTGTTCTGGGTTTTTATTTGGTTTAACAACTGGTTGTCAATTCATTGCGACTGGATTTTGTAAGAAAGTTATTGTTTTAGGTGCAGATAAGATGTCTTCCATTCTGGATTATCAAGATAGAACGACTTGTGTTATATTTGGAGACGGGGCAGGAGGAGTTTTACTTGAGCCGATTGAAGAAGAACTAGGTTTTGTAGATGCGATTTTAAAGGGGGATGGTGATGGTCGTCATATTTTACATATGAAAGCAGGGGGCTCTTTGAAACCTACCACTAAGGAAACGGTAGCTGCAAGAGAACATTTTGTCTACCAAGAAGGCAAATCTGTTTTTAAAAAGGCTGTGAATGGGATGATTGATACGACCACCCGACTTTTAGCAAGAAATGAAATTAAAAAAGAGGAAATTGATTGGTTGGTACCTCACCAAGCGAATTTGAGGATAATTCAAGCTGTAGCCTCCGGATTTGACTTTAGTATGGATAAAGTTATGCTAACAATAGCTGAAACTGGCAATACAACTGCAGGAACCTTGCCTTTATGCTTATGGAAATATGAGGATAAGCTAAAAAAAGGAGACAATGTTATAATAACAGCCTTCGGAGGTGGTTTAACATGGGGATCTATTTACTTAAAATGGGCATATTAGATAACAAGTGTTAAAGATTTACCTACTCTCCTTTGAAATTTTCATATTTTTGCAAAAATTAAACAATTAGAAAATGGCGAATACTTCAGACATTAAGAAAGGTTTTTGCATGGATTATAACAATGATGTTTGGGTTGTTGTTGATTTTCAGCATGTTAAACCTGGTAAAGGAAATGCATTTGTTAGAACTACCCTAAAAAGTATGACATCTGGAAAGGTTGTTGACAATACTTTCCCTGCAGGTCATAAAATAGATCAAGTAAGGGTAGAGCGTCGAAAATTTCAATTTTTGTACAACGATGATATGGGTTACCATTTCATGAATAATGAAAACTATGAACAAACTCAGATTGAAGAGAGTTTGATCCCAAACAGTAAGATTTTAAAAGAAGGTAGTAATATCGATGTTATTTATCATTCAGAAAAGAATATTCCTCTTTCAGTGGAACTTCCACAATATATATCACTGAAGATTACCTATACAGAGCCTGGTGTCAAAGGAGATACAGCAACTAATAGTACAAAACCAGCAACTGTTGAAACGGGGGCAGAGATCAGGGTCCCTTTATTTATTAATACAGGAGATGTAGTCAAAATTGACACAAAGGATTGTTCCTACGTAGAGCGAATTAAGAATTAAACCCAAAATACTTTAAAACCAAGTTTTATGGATTATAAAGAAATTACAGACTTGATCAAAATGGTGAACAAGTCTAATTTGACTGAATTTAAAATGAGAGATGGAGATTTTGAAATCACCATCAGAACTGAAAACTATTCAAAAGGCAGATCAAATGATAACAATACAACCACAATGGTTCCTGTTACAACTGCCCAACCAGTTCAACATATTATAAGTCAAGCACCAGCACAGCAGCAACAGCAGGTAGAGCAGAACACAAATGTGAATGCTAATCCAGTTGCAAGCAAAGAGAACGCTGCTGAAGCTGCAGAAGCAGCAAATGAATATATAGAAATACGTTCTCCAATTGTGGGGACATTTTACAGAGCTTCTTCTCCAGAAAAACCACCTTATGCAAAAGTTGGTGATGTTATAGAAAAAGGTGATGTAGTATGTATTGTTGAAGCTATGAAGTTGTTTAATGAAATCGAATCTGAAGTTTCAGGTAAAATCGTGAAAGTAGTCGTTGATGACGCTCAACCTGTTGAATACGATCAAGTACTTTATTTAGTTGACCCGAAAGGCTAACAACTTCACTTACAACCAAAATGGACTCAGTCTATGTTCAAGAAAATATTAATTGCCAACAGAGGAGAAATAGCTCTTCGTATAGTTAGGACGTGCAAAGAGATGGGGATAAAAACTGTCGCTGTTTATTCAACAGAAGACAGAGAAAGCCTTCACGTAAGGTTTGCGGATGAAGCAGTTTGCATTGGACCTCCATCTTCCGCTTTATCATATTTAAGCATACCAAAGATCATGGCTGCTGTAGAAATCACAAATGCAGATGCGGTGCATCCTGGATATGGTTTCCTTGCGGAAAACGCTGACTTTGCAGAAGTATGTACGGAGTACGGAATTAAATTTATTGGCCCAACGCCTGAGCAAATCAGGAAAATGGGTGATAAGATAACTGCCAAAGAGACCATGATAAAGGCAAAGGTGCCTTGTGTACCTGGTTCTGAAGGTCTTTTAAAAGATGAGAAACAAGGAAAGAAAATTGCCAAAGAAATTGGATACCCAGTTATCCTAAAAGCAACTGCTGGTGGTGGTGGCAAAGGAATGAGAATTGTGCATGAGGAAGAAGGTTTCAATGAAGCTTGGGAAAAAGCAAGACAAGAAGCACAAGCATCTTTTGCAAATGATGGCATTTATATTGAAAAATTTATTGTTGAACCAAGGCATATTGAAATTCAAATAGCAGGAGATCAACAAGGAACAGTCATCCACCTTTCGGAAAGAGAATGTTCCATACAAAGAAGGCATCAAAAACTAGTTGAAGAAGCTCCTTCTCCATTTATGACAGACTCTCTGCGTAAGAAAATGGGAAAGGCTGCCATCAAAGCTGGAGAAGCCATCAAATATGAAGGTGTTGGAACAGTAGAATTCCTCGTGGATAAGTTCAGGAATTTCTACTTCATGGAAATGAATACTAGGATACAAGTCGAACATACAGTTACGGAAGAAGTTATCGATCATGATTTAATCAAAGAACAAATTAAGATTGCAGCAGGACATCCTATATCAGGAAACAACTACATTCCAATGATGCATGCCATCGAATGCAGAATTAATGCGGAAGATATTTGGAATGACTTTAGGCCTTCACCTGGTAAGATCACTTCTTTCCATAGTCCTAAAGGTCATGGTGTAAGAGTTGACACGCATGTATATGCTGGCTATACTGTTCCTCCATATTATGATTCGATGATTGCAAAACTAATTTGTCGTGCACAAACTAGGGAAGAGTGTATTAAAAAAATGGCAAGAGCACTTGATGAATTTATCATTGAAGGAATCAAAACAACCGTTCCTTTTCATCAAAAATTGATGAAGGATGAAAAATTTAAATCAGGCGATTTTAATACTGGCTTCTTGAATGATTTTGACATGGGCGAAGCTCCTCCTAAAAAATAAGTCTTATCAAGTATAAAACTGATCTCTCTATATTACGTTTAATTTAGGAGCCTATATATTTAATACACCAAAAGTTTAAAATTGCCTTTCAGGTATTTACTAAAATGGTTTAAAAATGTTTATTCGGTTATTTGTTTATGATTATTTTAGAATTTTATAAACAAATACACGAATAAACCAATAACCAATTTGCTAAGGAAAAAATTTTAAAATTTTGTTGTCATATTTTATGTTTGGTGTACTAGCTACATAGTTACCTTAATTTAAAAGCAGCTGATGAAAGTTTTTTGGGAGCTTCTGGGTAATATTAGAAACTACAAACTGTATGTAGGACTAAATATTTTGAGTAATATCCTAATGGTTATTTTCTCTGTATTAAGCATATCTGTTTTTATACCCTTCTTAGAAATTTTGTTAGAACAACAACAATTGGTTACTGAAAAGCCAGAAGGTATTTCAGGGCTTGATGATGTTGTACAAACATTTTATTATTTCTTAAGCCAAATAATTATTAAGCATGGAACGTCCAAAGCATTGGCGGCTATGTGCTTTTCTATGGTAGGAATTTATTTCTTCAAAAATTTATTCAAATACTTTTCTTTGTTTTTTATGGCTCCAGTTAGAAATGGAATAGTCAGAGATATCCGCAGAAAGCTTTATGATAAAACCCTTGAATTGCCATTGGCTTTTTTTTCGGAACAGAAAAAAGGAGATTTGATATCCAGAGTGAGTGTAGATGTTCAAGAAATTCAATGGAGTATTTTAAGCGTATTGGAAGTTATTTTTAGAGCACCATTAATGGTAATTGGCTCATTATTTATGATGATTTGGCTGAGTAAAAGTTTAACTTTATTTGTCCTGGTTTTATTGGTTTTTACTATTATAGTAATGGGCTTGATTTCTAGGACACTTAGGAGTCAATCAAACTTGGTTCAAAAGAATTTGTCAGGAATAATTGCCCAGTTGGAAGAGAGCTTGGGAGGTTTAAAAGTTGTGAAGGCATTTGGGGCAGAGCAATATCAAAAAGACAAGTTTTCAACTGTCAACGAAGGCTACCAAGAACAATTGACAAAATTGTTTTGGCGAAGAGACTTGAGTAGTCCACTTTCAGAATTCTTAGGCATTTCTATAGTTGCCATTCTTATCTGGTATGGGTTTATGGAGGTTCAAAAATCCAGTTTGACAATCCCCGCCTTTCTTACATTTTTATATGCTTTTTACAGTGTAATAGAACCGGCAAAATCTTTTTCAACAGCGTATTATAATATCCAAAAAGGGATGGCTGCTTTGACTAGAGTAAATCTTATAATAGATGAGCAAAATAGTATTCATGATGTAGAAAATCCAAAAGAGATTAAAGAATTAACTGAGGGAATAAATTTTCAAAATGTTTCTTTTGCTTATGAAGAAAAGATGGTTTTGAAAAATATAAACTTAGAAGTTCCTAAAGGTAAAATATTAGCTTTAGTTGGTTCGTCTGGTGGTGGAAAGTCCACCTTAGTAGATCTCTTGCCTAGGTTTTATGATGTAAGCAATGGTGCTATAAAGATTGATGGAATTGATATAAGGAATTTAAAGCTGCAAAATCTAAGAGGGCTTTTTGGGATCGTCACTCAGGAGGCCGTTTTATTTAATGATAGCATCTACAATAACATTGTTTTTGGACTTAAAAATGTGGACGAAAAATCTGTGATCAAAGCAGCTAAAATTGCAAATGCACATGAATTTATCGAACGCACTCCAAAGGCTTATGAAACAAATATTGGAGATAGAGGTATTAAATTAAGTGGAGGCCAACGACAAAGGTTGACAATTGCCCGCGCAATCTTAAGAGATCCGCCGATATTGATACTTGACGAGGCCACTTCAGCACTCGATTCGGAATCAGAACAGCTTGTACAAGAGGCAATTGAAAATGTGATGAAAAACCGGACTGCTATAGTAATTGCACATAGATTAAGCACAATCCAGCATGCCGACGAAATTCTCGTTATGAAAGATGGTGAGATTATTGAACGAGGTAAGCATAAGGAACTGCTATTAGAAGGCGGAGAATACAAGAAATTGGTGAAAATGCAAGCCTTTTAGTTAATAGTTTCTTAATAGTGAGCACTTGCAGCTTAAATATTGTATTTTTATAGCTAAACTTATAAGCCTTGCTTATGAAAAATAACCACTACACTTTAATATTTCTTCTTATTTTAATCTTTTGCGGTAGCCTTTCTGCGCAAATTAGTTTAACTAATGCTGTATTTCCTCAACCTGGAGATGTTTTAAAAACTACAAACGGTACTAATTTGGAAGGAGTTGTTATGACCTCTGGTGGAGATAATCAAACATGGGATTATAGCCAAATTAATGTTGAAGGCTTAAATGAAGATATGTTTATTGATCCTTCTGAGGGCTTAAATGTCGGTGCTTATCCAAATGCTACCTTATTAATTTCTGGCCAAGGTGGAGAATCATATTTTAAGACTAATGATAATACATTTGAATTTTTAGGCTTTGCTGGAGGTGATCCAACTGGCTTTGGAATTGAATTAATTACTCATTTTCAACCTGCATTAATTGAAAGCAGGGCACCATTGAATTATCTTGACTTGCATACTTATGGTTCTGAAACAAATATTCCTTTCTCAGCAGATGCATTGCCAGGAGGCTTTTTAGATAGCTTACCAATCGCTCCAGATTCATTGAGAATAAGAAATATTCTTGACAGAACGGATTTAGTAGATGCTTGGGGGACCATTACAATACCAGGTGGAACTTATGACGTAATTAGACTAAAAAGGGTAGAATATATAGAAACAAGGCTAGATATTAAACTTGGAGGACTTCCATGGCTTGATGTAACGGACCAATTTGGCGATTTTGGAGGAGGAATGGGAGGTATGGATTTTTTCGGAATAGATACAACTGTAACTTATTCATATTTAAGCAATGAATCAAAAGAACCAATTGCTGTCTTCAGTCTTGATGGGAAGGAGTCTTTTGTGGAAAATGCCACATTCAAATCTTTACTCGTTAACCCTGTAGATGAAACAAAGGAGACTTTAAATCCGAATTTATATGCCTTTCCGAATCCAGCGATAAATGAAGTGAAGTTTGAATTTTCTAATTTGAAAAAAGGGAACTATGACCTTAAGATCTTTAATATCTTAGGTCTAGAGGTTTATGGTCAATCTTATGCGATATCAGGCTCTAAAACGGTAAAAATTGATATTTCAAGGCTAAGAAAGGGAACTTATCTGTATAGCTTACTTGATGAAAAAGGAAAAGCTATTACGACCAAGAGACTTATTGTCATCAGACCATAAAAAAAGCGCACCAAAATTAAGAGGCGCGCGATGTTTTTAAGAGGTAAATACTATCATTTCTAAGTTTATCTAGAATCAAATGTATATCAATTATATAGGAGTTTAGGACAAATTTTTTAAAATGATAGTATTGTGTTACAAACAGGTACTTTTAGTTATTTAAAATCTTTTCATACAACTTTCAAGCTTTATTTGTATTCTATTGTATTAGAGAATCAAATTCATTAATTTTGCGTCCTTATGCATAAAAGAATAGCCGTCCTTATTTCCATAACATTTTTTCTTCTATTAGCTTCTTGTAAGACTGAATTTGAAAAATTGAGAGCAAGTGGGGATGTTAAAACATTGACTACCAAGGCTTTTGAGTATTACGAACAAGAAGAGTATAATAAAGCTCAAATCTTATTCGAATCCATTTTGGGTTCTATTCGAGGTAAAACAGAATCAGAGAAAGCCTACTTTTATTATGCTTATACTCAATATCACCAACAGAAATACATTTTAGCTTCCTTTTATTTTAAGGATTTCTCAAGTAAATTCCTAAATAGTGAGTTTAGAGAAGAAGCTGAATTTATGACTGCTTTTTCACATTATAAATTATCTCCATCTCATAGATTGGACCAAACTTATAGTGAAAAATCAATAGAAGGCTTTCAATTATTTGTAAATACCTACCCAAATAGTACTAGGGTGGAAGAATGTAATAAGCTAATAGACAATCTTCGAAAAAAACAAGAGATAAAAGCTTATGCGGAAGGAGAATTGTATTTTAACTTAAAAAATTACGAATCTGCTGTAAAGTCTTTTGAAAACCTATTGAAGGATTTTCCTGAAACAACAGATTCAGAGAAAGTACGTTACATGATAATTCGGTCGTTCTATTTATATGCAGAAAATAGTTTTGTGTCAAAACAACCAGAAAGATTCAAAGAGGTTGTTGATAGAATGGAAGAATTTAACGATAAATACCCTAAAAGTAGATTCTCTAAAGAGATTACTACAATTTCAAAGAATACTAACAAGATCATAAAAGAATTAAGAAATGAAGGATATCAAATCTAAAGTTCAAAATTTGAACCCATCGATTCAAGCATTGGACATGAAAAACCTTGTTTCGAAAACTAGTAACGTATATGAAGCATTATGCGTAATAGCTAGTAGAGCGAAGCAACTTAATGTAGATATTAAGCATGAATTGTATCAAAAGCTTGATGAATTTGCAGTAAGTACTGATGCTATTGAAGAAATTCATGAGAATAAGGAGCAAATTGAGATTTCAAAATTCTATGAGCGTTTGCCAAATCCTGTTATCATCGCAATGGATGAGTATTTCAATAATGAACTACACCATAGATATACAGGAAGAAAGAAAGAATTTGAAGATTAAAAAGCTTCGATAAAACATTAATCATTTTATGGCCAGTAATCTTAAAGGCAAAAAAATCCTTTTAGGTATTTGTGGAAGTATTGCTGCCTATAAAACGGCTTTTTTAACCCGTCTATTAATCAAAGAGGGTGCTGAGGTACGAGTCATTATGACAAAGGCAGCAGTTTCTTTTATTACTCCTTTAACCTTATCCACTTTAAGCAAGAATCCTGTACTTATAGATATTAGTTCGGAAGAAGCTTGGAATAATCATGTAGAACTAGGCCTCTGGGCGGATGTATTTGTTATTGCCCCAGCAACAGCTACCACTTTATCTAAAATGGCTTCTGGCCTAGCTGACAATATGTTACTAGCAAGCTACCTATCAGCTAAATGTCCTGTATTTTTCGCTCCTGCAATGGATCTGGATATGTGGAAGCATCCTTCAAGCATAAATAACATCAAAACCCTTAGATCCTACGGAAATAAACTCATTCCAGTCAATCATGGCGAGTTGGCGAGTGGATTGATAGGAGATGGCCGAATGGCCGAACCAGAGCAAATAGTTGAGCTTTTAAATAAGACTTTTGAAAATAAAGGACAATTTGTTGGCAAAACGGTATTAGTTACTGCAGGTCCGACATACGAGTCTATTGATCCTGTACGTTTCATAGGTAATAGATCTACTGGTAAAATGGGGATCGCTATTGCAGAGGCTTTTGCAGAGAGAGGAGCGGAAGTGAAACTTATATTAGGACCATCAAGTCTAGAAGCTAAAAATAAACTTGTTGAGACCATAAATGTTACTTCGGCGCAAGAAATGTTTGATAAAGCAATGGAATTTTTTCCTAAATGTGAGGTAGCAATATTGGCTGCTGCAGTTGCAGATTATCGTCCTTTAAATATATCGGATGAAAAGATTAAGAAGAAGGCTGGAAATTTAAAGATTGAACTAGAAAGAACAAAAGACATTGCAGCTACTCTTGGAAACATGAAGAAAGCTGGACAGTTAACTGTTGGTTTTGCTTTAGAAACAAATAACGAAGAAGAAAACGCCAAAAGAAAACTTGAGAAGAAAAATTTTGATTTCATTGTTTTAAATTCACTAAATGACAAAGGAGCTGGATTTAAACATGATACAAATAAAGTGTCCATCATAAGTAGACATGCTGGAACACAAAAATTAAAATTAAAATTAAAAACGGAGGTGGCTATAGATATTGTAAACACAGTAGCCGCACAAATATTTAAATAATGAGGATATTATTTTTTCTAATACTGATTGCTTTTTCATTGAATTCTAGCTTTGGACAAGAGGTGGAATTTCAGATAACAATTAATACTCCCAAACTTCAAACAACAGATCCTAAAGTATTTGAAGACCTGAAAGGTAATTTGCAAAACTTTTTAAATAATCAAAGATGGACGGAGCATGATTATAAACAAGAGGAAAAGATCCAATGCAACATTCAATTGACAATAACAACAGAGGTTAATGCGACTAACTTTAGAGCGGAATTGAATATTCAATCGACTCGTCCAGTATATGGAAGTAGTTATGAAACTGCTTTGTTGACACATGTTGACAAAGATGTTGAATTCACTTATGAACAATTCCAACCTTTAGAATATAGTAAGAATGTTTACAATGATAATTTATCTTCCATTTTATCATTTTACATTTATATAATTTTAGGTTTAGATTATGATACTTTTTCACCATTAGGTGGAGATGATTATTTTCAAAATGCACAAGATATTCTCACAACAGTACCGCCTAACGTTACAGATAAAGTGAAGGGATGGCGTTCTTTGGACGGAGTTAGAAACAGATATTGGATTATTGAAAACATTCTTACTCCAAGGGTTCGACCGATGAGAGAAGCACTTTATGAATATCATAGACAAGGCTTAGATTTAATGGGTACTGAACCGGTAAAAGGAAGATCAAGTATAATGAAAGCATTAGAAGAAATAGAAAGGGTAGGGCGTTCCTATCCTAATTCAATGATAATTCAAATGTTTTTTAATGCAAAGCGAAAAGAACTTGTTGAGATATTCAAAGGAGGTACAAATTCTGAAAAAACTAGAGCCGTTCAGATAATGAGTAAATTGGATGCTGCCAATGCTATTGAATATCGTAAAATTATAAGAAGCTAAAATATTAATCTGTGAGGAAATTTTGTTTATTGGTAGTAGTATTCTGTTGGTTTACCACGCAAAATAATGCACAAGATGTAGTTCCAGCTGAGATAAAATGGGGAGATGAATATAAGGAACCATCGAAATCAGCACTCTCTAAGATCATTGGTTCTGATGATCAGTATTTTTATACCTTAAGAGTTAAGTTTGGTTTGCAAGCACAGCAAGAAGTATATATTGAAAAATATACACTTGATGGTTTGAAATTAAAAGAAGCAAAAGCTGTTAGTCTAAAATTTGAGAAAAGACTCAGAACCTTCCATGAATTACTCAAAGTCAATGATGCCATCTATTTAATAACTTCTTATTTGAACAAAGCCAAAAAGAAAAATTATCTCTTTGCGCAAAAATTCAAATCGAATCTTGAGATTTCCGACAACCTAATAAAAATAGGTGAGATGGATTTAAGAAACATAAGTCGAGAAGGGGTATTTGATATAGAGATTTCTAAAGATAGTTCCAAGATTTTAGTTTACCATGACCTTCCGTTTAAAAGAGGAGAAAGTGAAAAACTTGCATTAAAAGTCTATGATGATGAATTTAATGAATTGTGGGACAAAGAAATAAGCTTACCGTACCCTGATGATAAATTCCGAATTGAAGAATATAGAATTAGCAAAGAAGGAGATGTGTTTTTATTAGGAGTTAAATTCTATGATGGAGTAAATATAAGAAGGAGAGGTACACCAAATTACGAATATGTATTACTTACTTATATGGAAGAAGGTATAAAGTCAAAAGAATATACCTTAAAAGATCCAACAAGATTTATAACAGATCTAACTTTTGAGCCAACTCAAAAGGGAGAGATTGTATGTTCAGGTTTTTACTCAGAGAAGAGTGCCTATACTATAAAAGGAACTTATTTTAGCAGAATAAATATTTTGACAGAAGAAGTAATTGCAAAGAACTTCAAGCAATTTGATTTTGATTTTGTTACAATCAATTATTCCAATGCTAAAAAGAATAGGGCTGAAAAAGCGGCTAGTAGGAACGACAAAAGGAAAGAGGCGGAATTGTATAGATATGCATTAGATGATTTAGTTTTGAGATCAGATGGAGGAGCTTTATTGATAGCGGAACAATATTTTGTAGAAGAATATTATACAGGAGGCGCCATGGGAACAAGAATTTCAAACGGTCCAGGAGATAGAATGTATGTATATAACTATAATGATATTATTGTTGTTAATATCAATCCTGATGGATCTATCGCTTGGTCTACCTTAATACCTAAGAGACAAGTTACAGTAAATGATGGAGGGTATTTTTCTTCCTATTCAAAAGCCATCGTTAGTGATAAGATCTACTTTGTTTATAATGACAATCGTAGAAACTTTGGTCTTGGCTCCTCTAATGAAATTCATAATTTTGATGGGAGGCAATCGATGATAGCTTTAACAGAAGTTAATAAAAGTGGAGAATTTCGTACATACCCACTTTTTGACAATCGAGAAGCGGAAATCTTGACAAGACCAAAAGTGTGTGAACAAGTGGGAAAGAAGCAAATGTTGATCTATGGAGAGCTAAATAGGAAATTCAAATTTGCAAGTTTAAATTTCTAAAACAATTGTTAGCCAAGGACTTTTAAATTGATTTTATATCTATACGTAATATTTTAGTTTTTTTAGGTATTTTTATATCGTCAATCTTGACTTTTTAAGCGTTAAACCGCAAATTAAGATATTGTCAAACTATCAACCGGTGAAAAAAATAGCCATTTTCGCATCTGGAAGAGGATCTAATGCAAGTAAAATATTAGATCATCTCGGAAATATATCAGGTATAGAAGTGGTACTTGTTTTGTCAAACAAGCTAGACGCTTACGTCTTAAACATAGCCAAAGAGAATAATATTCAGACCCATGTAGTGAATAGAGATTCATTTTACAAAAGCGATTACACTGTCAAATTATTAAAAAACTTAGAAATCGATTTGATTGTTTTGGCTGGCTTTTTATGGCTTATTCCCAAAGATTTAATAAAAGCTTTTCCAGATAGGATCCTCAATATTCATCCAGCTTTATTGCCGAAATACGGAGGAAAAGGAATGTATGGTCAACACATCCATAAAGCAGTATTTGAAGCAAAGGAGAAGGAGTCAGGGATTACCATACATTTGGTCAATGAAAAGTATGATGAAGGAAAGATTATTTTTCAAGCCCATTGTGATTTGAGTCAAATTAAAAGCCCAGAAGAAATAGGAAAAAAAGTATTAGAATTAGAGCACAAATATTACCCTTTAGTCGTAGAAAAGTATTTAGACAGAGTGTAAAATCAACCAAAATGAACAAATTACTTACAATTTTGATTTTCGTATTCCTTTATCAAGGAATTGCCCTTTCTCAGGAAGTAGAAGCTAATAATTGGAGACAGCACAAAAAACTTGCTGAAGAGCTTTTGCAAAAAAGAAATTTTGCTGAAGCAGCCATGCATTATGAAATGGCTCATAAACTAAAACCTCAAAAATCAGAATTGCTTTTTGCAGCAGCTGAAAATTATCTTTTAGTTAGAGATTTTAGAAAGGCTTCTCACACTTTTGGACAATTAAAAAATAATAGTTCTTATCCTTTAGCAGGAATGAAATATGCTTTAAGTTTAAAACAAGATAAGAGGTATGATGATGCAACTAGAGAGTTTACTGAATTTATTTCTGCTTACTCAGGTGCAGACAAAGCCATTTTGTCTGATAAGGTACAATTAGAAATCGAAGGCTGCCAATTTGCAATGGACCAAAAAAATCTTAGCGCAACTTCACCTTATGCCATCGATCATTTAAATTCTAAAATAAACACGGGTGTTGCTGAATTTGCTCCCATACAATACTCTGATGATATTCTTTATTACTCTTCCATGGTAAAAGGAAAAGCTAAATTATTTAGATCTCAAAAGAATGGCAACTCATGGAGTAAAGGAACAATTCCTAGAGGGTTTCAAAAATTGGCAGAAGAACATTTCTGCAATGGTTCTTTTACACCTAATGGAGAAAGATTTTATTTTACCATTTGTCAACCGGATCAAGTATGGGGAGAATTATCTGCTAGGTGCGAGATCTATGTTACGATGAAAAAAGGTGCGGCTTGGAAAGCTCCTATTAAATTGCCTGATTATATAAATTTACCAAATAAAACAGCCACACAACCCTTCGTTGTCCAAAAAGGCAGTAAGGAAATTTTATACTTCTCTTCTAATAGAGCTTCTGGACAAGGTGGAATGGACCTTTGGGTAGCTGAAAAAGAAATAGATTCTGAGGGAACCGATTTTACATTTCCTGAAAATTTAGGACCGAATATTAATACAAGGGGGGACGAGATTACACCTTATTATAACTCGGACACAGAAACCTTATTCTTTAGTTCAACAGGTCATTTAACAATGGGGGGGTTTGATATCTTAAAATCAGTCGGAACTAAAACTAGTTGGTCTAAGGCCGAAAATTTAGGAGCGCCCTTCAATTCTGCGGCTGATGATACGTATTATACTTCCTATGCAGATGGATCAACGGGCTATTTTGTTTCTAACCGAAGATTCGGAACGGATAAAATTCTTACCACTCAGGAAGATATTTTTTCTTATTCAATGCCAGGGCAACAATACGCCATTCGAGGAATTATTAAAGATGAACTTGATAGGCCTTTAGAAGAAGTATATGTTTACCTATATGAGTTTTTAGAGGATGAAGAAAGAAGATTACTCTCCACCCAAACAATAGATCATACTGGATCTTATGAATTTAGGTTATTGCCTGGCAGAAGATTCCAAATGGCTTTACAAAAAGAAAATTTTGCTCCTTCAACGGAGTACTTTAATACAAAGGATGAAACAGTATTACTAATAGAAAAGAATGTTTCAATGTCGAGAATTAGTCCGCAAACAGCTTCAGCTTCAACAGAACCAATTGTTGCAATTGAAGAAAAAGCTGATGAAATTAATAAAGAAATTGTAGAGATTGAAGAGCGGGTAGAAGAACCAGTACAAGCACCAGAGGAGCCAGTTGTGGAAACAATTGTAATGGAGGTAGAACAGCCAGAAGAGCCTGTACAGGAGACAATCGTAATTGAGACGATCGTAGAGGAAGGAGAAGTTCGAACTGAACCAGTTGTAGAAACAATAATGGAAGAAAGGATAGAGCAGGTAGCAACATCTAGTGATCCGGTTGTCGAAACAAAAGTTGATAATACTGAAACTACTCCAATTTTGGAAGAAGTGAAAGAAACTATAGAAACTCCAATCGTGCAAACCGATATTATTGAAAAAGCATCTGCTCCAAAAGAAGCAGTTGTTATGGAACCAATCAACGAAGCTAGAAAGGAGATAATTACCTTTGTCATAGATGGAGATCAGATCAAATCTGTAGAAATAAATGATGGAACAAACAGTTCAAATACAAGTAAGAATTCTAATTCTGTAATTAGTCACACTATTGTGCCTAAGACTTCAAGCACTCCAACAATTTCTAGTTCTACTAGAAGCTATTCTACAAGTGATATTCTAGTAGGAAAAGGTTCGCCAAGTATTCCATCTGGAACGGGTGTTTATACTTATGATGAGTATAATAATAATTATAGAAAAGAGGGCGGATCAAATATTACTTATTCTAACAATGCACCAAGTACTTATGTAGATCGTAGTCCAAGTAAAAATTATAGAAGTCCTTCTGCAGTTACTTCTGAGGCTCCTTTTGTTTCTGGGACTTATTATAAGATTCAACTGATTGCAGTAGAAACTCATAAACCAACTCATAAAAGATATGATGGTGTAAGAAAACTAGGTAAAAGATTTGACACAGAATATATTGTTGAAAAAGGATGGACAAGGGTTTTGTTGGCAGATTGTATGGATAAATCAGAAGCAAACAAGATTTTATCAAGTGCAAAATCTAATGGATTCAATAGAGCTTATATAGTCAAATATAGAGATGGAGCAAGAATCGGAAGAGTGAAATAATATTTACTTGATTAAATTTCCAAATCGTTGGTTAAAGCCTACTATACCTTGCAGGCCTCCAGTGTGAATGGCTAGAATTTTACTTTTAGGAGGAAAATAATTCTTCTTTATAAGATCATAGATCCCATAGAGCATCTTACCGGTGTATATGGGATCTAGTTGTATTTGGTGCTCTGTTTTAAAAGTATTGATAAATTGGATTAGTTCTGTTTTGTATTTTGCATATCCACCAAAATGGTATTCATTTATAATACTATAGTTCTTGAAAGGAATATCATGCTTTTCTAAAAGACTTTCAAGCATAGCACCGGCAAAATCTCCTTTTAAAGAAGAAAATCCAATAAGTTTATTTTGACCTCTGAGTCCTTTTAAGATGCCTGACATAGTCCCTGCTGTCCCAATACTAACACAGATGTAATCAAAAGTTTTGTTTTCCATGTCTGTGATTATTTCCTCACATCCTTTTATTGCCAGGGCATTTGTACCTCCTTCTGGGACAAAGTAATAATCTTCAAAACCATACTTTTTTAAAATTTCTATACCAGCTAATGTTTTGATATCACGGTATGCAAGTTTGTCTAAATAGATGAAGGACATCCCTTCTTCTTCTGCCAATTGGAGTGTTGGATTTAGAGGCAAATGCGCTCTACCTCTGATGAGACCAGTTGCTTTGAAGCCATATAATTTTGCAGCACAAGCAACTGCTGCGATATGGTTTGAATAGGCACCGCCTAGGGTCAATAAACCTTCATGGCCATGATTTTTTGCAAAAATTAGGTTGTATTTAAGTTTTCTCCATTTATTTCCAGAAATTTTTTCATGAATTTCATCTTCCCGTTTAATAAATAGTTCTATACCACTTCCTTGAAATAGACTACCATTAACTCGATCAATTCGCACATTTTTGTTCATAACAAGCTGTAAATCAGTTAGTATTACATTATAAAATATTGATATATAACTTTATTATCCTTATATTTGAATTATAAACGTTTCCATAGACCAATTTTTACAATAACCAGAAGAAAGGCTCACACTACCTTCTTTCAAACACTATGTTAATGAAAAAGAGTAAAGAAAAAACAACGATTATTAAAATTAAAAGTATTATCAGCTTATCAGCACCTAAGGACCTTGGTAAAACAAAGTCGAAAGGTGGTGGCTACACTTGGGTAGGCTAAGAAATAATAACACATAATATCCAGTTTAAGCGATGTATATTTACATCGCTTTTTTTATGTTTAAAATTGAAAAATGGCCCAGGAAATAAGCCTGCTCAAAAGTATACTTAGAATGAATTGCCCCAAATGCAGAGAGGGCAAATTATTTTATACAAAAATATTTGAATTCAAGAGAATCACAGATATGCCAAAAAATTGTTCAGTGTGTGATCAAAAATTTCTTCCAGAACCTGGATTTTATTATGGCGCAATGTTTATTTCCTATATCATGACAGCCTTTATTTTTTTAGGTTTCATTGCCTTGTGTATGTTTGTTTTTGGTTTAGATGTGAATACTTCCTTTATATTATTAACGATTTTGATTGCCCTTGGCTTTATTTGGTTTTTTAGAATCTCTAGGTCTATTTGGATCCACATCAACGTTCCTTATGAAGTACAAGAAAGTACTAACAAGTAGGATTATGTCTGAAGAGAATCAAAATTAATTTATTACATATTGCGGGATGCTTTGCAGCACTTTTGCATTTTTTAAGCTTTTAACCTTAGGAATGTCTAACTTTTTTTAATTTTAGGTAATAAAAAATCAAACGATGAGAAATACCATACTTTTATTTTTTCTATTTGCTTCTTTTGTAGAGCTTAAAGCTCAAGCTTGGACGGACATAGGTCTAAAACTAGGTGGTGGAGTCAGTTACCTTCTTAATTCAAATATTGAAGCAAATAATATTTACAATCCTAAACCATTTAAATCAGGTTCTTATGGTATTGGAGCTAAAGCGGGTTTAAATATAGGCGAGCATCACAGTATCAATGCAGAGATCATGTTTTCAAGCATGAAAAAGTTGTTTGTTTATAAGACTGAATTAGGAGGAATTGATAATGAAAATGAGATTAAATGGAGCAATTTGGATTTATACCTATTGTATAGACATTATAGAGAAGGATCTTTTTTAGAAATTGGGTTTATGAAATCCAATGTTCGGAAAGTTGAACAGACGGATGTACCTGCTGAGTTATTAAATAGAACGGACGTTAGCAATTTTTATGAAGATGGCTATTGGTCAGGAGTTTTAGGATGTGGTTCTTTTATTGCTGGATCAGATCGATTTACGGTAATGTTAGGAATCAGAATGCATTGTGCTCTAACAGATTTTGTATCTGAGGCAGGACATAATAATGTAGATCCTTTTCCAAATTCTCACATAAGTGGTGCAGCAATAGCAGATCAGGTTAATACCTTACCAATTTTGGTTGAATTTATGGCTGAATTTAATTTTGGATTAGGCTTTTTTGCGAAGACTGTTTGTAGCGGTAGAGTAAAATGGTTTGGATCTTGATTTAGAATCTATTTTATTTCTAGTTTATTAAAATAAGCTTTAACTAGATCTTTCTTTCTTCTTGCCACTGGGACCTTATGCCCATCGGTGGTTAACAGGTAATTCTTTTCTCCAGAGACTAGGCCTTTGCAAAAATCTAGGTTGACAATATGAGATTGATGTACCTTTATAAAGACATCATGTTCAAGCAAGAAATCAAATTGTTTTAAACCCCTCGAAGAAAATAATGCTTCAGGGGTTGAAAGTAATAATTGAACATAGGCACCATCTCCATGTAGTCTCATCAATTTACTTGGATCAATTATAGTTGTGGTATTCATACTGGAGATGGCGAATTTCTCTCCATACTTTAATGATGGTTCGTTAATTAATCCATTGGTAGAAGCTTCACTTATTCTTCTTGACTCAACTAGCTTCCTGACTCTTTCAGTTGATTCTTGGAATCTAATTGGGTCTATAGGTTTTAAAAGGTAATCTATTGTTTCGAAAGCAAAAGCATCAAAGGCATAAGTTTTATATGCAGTTATAAAAATGATCTGGCTTTTTATTGGACCAATTTCAGTAAGTAATTGGATGCTATCTTTTTCATCAAGATTGATATCTAAGAAAAGTAAATCGGCTTGTTTTTCAGACAATAACTTCTTTGCCTCAAGATAAGTTGAGGCTACTCCTATAACTTCAACATATGGGCAATACAATTTAGTGTACTCTAATACAACTTCTCTAGCATCTTGCTCATCATCAACTATTATGGCTGTTATTGACATGATTAATATTTTTTATAAAAATAAATCAAATTTTTTATTAATTACTTACCGAATTTAAAATGAAACCGACCGAATTTAAAATGCTTAATAAAAATGAAAATAGTTTTTAGATATTGCAAGCATTATGTGAGACCAGCATAATATAAAGCAATGAAACTAAAACTTGAACAGAGGAAATAGATTTATATGGTCGCTATTTCCTCTTTTTTATTATTGGGAGGTTTATGATTACTTTTGTTCCGATAATTAAATCGTTTTCTTTTAACTCTATTGTTTGGATTTGTTCATCTATAAATTCTGGATCTAAAATATTTAATCTTTTAGATGTTAAATCTACACCATAGGATTTTCTTTCTTTTATTTTTTCATCAAATTCTTCGTCAGCAGATTCTTCTGTTTTTTTAATCTGCTCCATATATGGTGATTCTAGTTCAAGTTCTTTTTCTTTCTGAATGTTTTCTAAAATGTTTCCCAAACCAGGACCATTGTCTTGAATGATTGCGACAATTTTATCCTCTTGTTTTGAAATATCTACGCTTATAAACCCACCAGCTGTTTTGGTTTTCATACCATGGATAACAGAATTTTCAACAAAAGGCTGAACGACCATTGAAGGAATTTCTATATCCTCTTCATTATCTATTACGGCTTTATTTATTGTAAAATTAAATTTTCCTTTAAACCTTAGCTTTTCTAAAGTCAGGTAATTGTCCAAAAGTTCTACTTCTTTTTCAATAGAATTTTGTCCTTCTACAGATATTTCAAGAATGTCTCTAGTTAATTGAGCAAATCTTGTCAAATAATAAACGGCATCTTTTGTGTTGTCTTTTATTATAAAATTCTGAATTGAATTTAAGCAATTAAAAATAAAATGAGGATTCATTTGTGCAGATAGGGCTTGTTTTTCTAAATCAAGCATTCTTGACTTCATGCCATTTACCTTATTGACATGTTCTGTTCGGATTTGGATTAAAAAGTAAACAATGCTTAAGGTGATCATCGAGTATATAAAACAGGCAAACCAAGTTTGGTACCAAGGGTAATCAATTCTAATTGCTAAACTAGAAGTATTAGACCAATAACCATCCGGGTTTTTAGATTGGACTTGAAAATTGTAATTGCCTGGTGATAAGTTTGTGAAAAAAGCAGATGTATTTGATGTTTTAGACCAATCTCGACTATCAAGGATTTTAAACCGATAATCAATGTCTCCAAGTTGTTCAAAGTTTAAGGTTACATAGTTGATTTCAAATTCATTTTTTTCATAGGGTATATTGATTTTATCTTTTGTGGTATACTTAACATCTTTATAAATTAAATCCGTAATAGTTGGAGCCATAGAAAAGGTATCTAAAGGGGGATCTAAAAACTTTATCAATCCTTTGGCAGTTGCCAAATAAGCGATTCCATTATAGGTATCAACTTGATAAATTTCGTTTGTAGGCAGCCCACTAGATTTTGTAAAAGTTCGGACTGGATTGTCATCCTCTTTTACTATCCTCGATAGTCCATTCAAAGTACTAACCCAAATAGTGTCTCCATCTGAAATATGGATATCCTCAATCATATCCGCTGCCAAACCATGAGAGGTATTAAACTTATAAGTGATTGAATCTTTCCAAAGAATGACTCCATTTCCTTTTGTACCTAATACCAAAGTGGAGTCAGAGAGTTCGTCAATGTCTTCTATTCTTAATTTAAGGTCTTCTTCTTCAGTGACCCTGTAGAGTTTGCTGTCTTTATATTCGAA
>CALIIW010000314.1 GCA_938018185.1 uncultured Saprospiraceae bacterium | reverse complement strand
GGGTTCCTTCGCTTGAATGTCCGATTGGTTCTTTTTGCTCCAACGCGATCAGCCCCTTCGGGTTCCTTCGCTTGAATGTCCGCAGGACATTCATTTTTGCTGCGCAAAAAGACGCTCAGTCATTCAATTTCCAAATGCCGCCGAATTTTTCTATTAGGATATTGTCGTAGTGATCTGCTTTTTTGAACAAATGATCAAAAAACGTCTTTCCTGTTTCCATATTAAAATATTTATCAAAGATCAAAAGGGAAAGAATTATATCTGGACCTTTAGCAGAAAAAGTAAGTCCTTCTAATTTAGGGTTTTCCTTTAGTATATATTCATAGATAGGTAATACATTCTTTTTTGGTAGCGTACATAGGTATGCATCTCCCATGATCAAACCAGTATCTTCATGATAGCTAATTTTTATACGAGCAGAACCTTGCTTGATTTCCCATGATTTGGGTCCTCTCCTAGTGAGAGCTACTGTGTAATTCAATTTTTCTAGCATTGACTCTATGGTCTTAGACATGCCATATGGTTCATATGCTACAATAGCAGAAGGTAGTTTGATTTCATAACCACAACTCGGACAATATTTTGAGCTAATGTTTTTTTCATTGACAATTGTAGCGCAGGAAAAACATTTAGCCGAAACAATTCTCCCAGATTCAAGAAAATTATTAATTGCTGCTGAAAGCTGTCCAACTGGTAATGCGAATCCAATTGAATTCCCATTCCTCATACCAAAGGTATTGATACCTAAAATTTGCCCCTCTTCATTAAGTAGAGGCCCACCACTATTACCAGGATTCAAAGCAGCGTCGTGTTGAATGAAGTATATATCATTCTTTTTTGCAAGTGGGTTGGAAATTATCCCTTTAGTTGCAGAGTATTTCAGACCAAAAGGGTGACCAACTGCCATGACAACTTCGCCACTCTTGATCTCATCATCATTGCCAAAGATGGCTTTTGGAATCGCTTTAGATTTTGGTGCAGCTATAAATGCAATGTCTAATTCTTTATCTACAAATAAAATTTTAGCCAATTGTTGATCAATCAAATTGCCATCAATAACTACCTCCTTATTGTCTCTAACAACATGCTCATTAGTCACAATGAGCTGCTTGTCTTGTAAATAAAAACCCGTACCCAATGAATATGGAGTTGCAATCTGAATTACAATATCCTTATACATTTCTATCATTTCATTCATAGTAGAAGTTTGACCATTTATGTGTCTGTCAAATCTAAATCTTGTATCATGAGCAAGTATGATCTTGCAAAATGTGCTATACTTTTAAAGCTAAGCTTGCTAGTATTAGGATCTAATCTTGGATAAGCATGCTTATGCTTTTTAGCAATGGACTCTATTTTTGATTTTATTTTTTTATGATCTACTTTACCTTCTGTCTTAATGAAAGCATTTTCAAAACCTAAATTCTGAAAATAGTTCTGTTCAGTGATCATATAAAACAGATGAAAATATTCCCTTACAGGAACAGGCACTGCAAAATTGAATTGACAATAACCAACAATATAGCCTGGTATACCTAAGGCAGCTTCTTGATGATTATTATCTAAATACCAATCCATATTGTGCAATTCTCCTTTTATAAAAGAAGCAACCTTCAATTGATCAACTGCAGTCGTTATACCAAAAGTGCAGGTAACATCGTAAAATTCTTTATCAAATTCTTCCTTGCTTCTTTTTAATAATGCATCGAATTCTTTAAGTAGAATTTTGTTTTTCTCTATAGTTTTCTTTTGATTTTTTTCAAAATAAAGTCGATGAATTCTTTCAAGAGATTCCATCATAAAGCCTTCGGGTTTTACTAAGTAATCCAACTTATAACAAAGGTGAAGTAAAATGTAAGCTATCCCACCGGGAAATTTTTCCGCAAAAACGGCATTACTATTTATGTATGATAAAGCTTTTTGGATTTCTGAAATAACAAAATCATACTTGACTTTTTTCAATTCTGGAGAAAGCTCGTTGATTGGTGATGAATCAATGGCTTCAAGTGCTTGAAATTCATCAACCAACAAGTCATCTAGTTTATCTGCTTGAGTAGATAATTCTTTTAAAGCAAAATACAACTTATAAGGGGAGCCATCAATGCTCAAAGAATTAAACACCAAGACAATAATATTGTCATCATCCAAACCGTACCTACTGTATTTGAGATCGTAATTAACCTCAACCAACCTTCTTAAAAAACCTACATTAATGGAGTTTGTCTTTGCTACCTTTGTTTCAACATGGATAGACTTTAGATTGACCCAGCCCGTGATCTTTTTTGAACCTTGCAGTATTTCAAAATCAATCTGATCTCCCTTCTTATTCCAAGTGATATTTTGTTCTTCTTTATCTTCTAAATAAATAAAAAACTGATGGTAGGCTTCAAGAAAATCTTTTTTCTCAAACAGACTGACAGCAGCATCCCAAGCTTCATATTGAAGTTTTGTTTTATATGCATCAGTATACCTTCCAAACTTGAAGTTTAAATCACTTTCAGGACTGATCTGATCGCCGAAAATACGACTGAAAAAGCTCATCTTACAATTTCGTAAATTAGATTTTAAATTAAAAAAGATTTAATAATATCTTGCCCTCTAAGAAATCCATTAGGATAGACATTTTTAAATCAATTATTAAACTTGATAATGCCAAAAACTTTTCGGACACCAATACAAGCTATACAAAGTAACATAGACATCAACCATCTGTCAAATACCTTATTACTTGGTTCATGCTTTGCAGAAAATATGGCAGAGAAGCTAGAACGACATTTATTTCCAATCTCATTCAATCCATTTGGAATTCTCTATAACGCCTTTTCAATCAGCAAAGGTCTGCATTATATAGCAGGTACGCAAACAATTGTGGAAAAGGACTTAATTTTTCATAATTCTCTATGGCATAGCAAATGGCATCATGGGCACTTTTCGGGGATTTCTAAGGAAGAAACACTAGATAAAGTGAATTTCACCCTTAATAATGCAAGGAATAAATTAAAGAATACTAACATATTAGTCATAACCCTGGGGACTGCTTTTGTGTACAAATTGAAATCAACGAATGAAATTGTAGGCAACTGCCATAAGCTGCCTTCAGATCAATTCATTAAATCTAGACAGAGCATAGCAGAGGTGGTAGCCTGCTTATCGACAGCGATAAAGCAAATCATTGAAATTAGGCCTGAACTCAAAATAATATTTACGGTCAGTCCAGTTAGGCACCTCAAAGATGGGTTTATTGAAAATCAACGTTCAAAGGCCATTCTTTTATTGGCATGTGAACAATTGATAAAAGAACTAAAAAATGCTTTTTACTTTCCTGCATATGAAATCATGATGGATGAGCTGAGAGATTATAGGTTCTACGCTACAGATATGTTGCATCCAAATAAGACTAGTATTAGTCATATTTGGGATCTTTTTCAGGAGACCTTTTTTAGTATAGAGACCAAGGGATTGGTTAGAGAAATAAATCAGTTAAAAAAGGAATTGGATCATAGGCCATTGCATCCAAATTCTGAAGCGCATTTGGCTTTTGTTGATAGATTGAAGAAGAAGATTGAGGAATTTGAGAAGAAGTATGCGGCATTGAAGATACAAGTAAGTGGATAATGTGAAGGGTATTAAAATTTGACAGGTTGCAGAAACAGATTGGGTGAGAGTGTTGGGGATATTGGGCTCATCGTAATATTGCAATATTACTTTTCTGATTTTCAAAAGCAAGAAAAGAAGGTTTCTCTTCCATGATTTTGAAGTTTGATTCATTAAAACTGTTTATTTAATCTAGTAAGAACTTAGATACGATTCTTTAGAGTAAATTTATTTTGGGAGAGTGAAAGTGTTAGAAACATTGGGCTCATCGTAATATTGCAATATTACTTTTCTGATTTTCAAAAGTTTGAAGACAAGATTTCTCCTTCCACGATTTTGAAGTTTGTTTCAAAAAAACTGTTTATCTAACCTAGCAATCAATTAGGTTCGAATCTTGAGAGTAAAATTTATTTTAGGAGAGTGAAAGTACTGGGATCATTGGGCTCATCGTAATATTGCAATATTACTTTTAAAAATCAAAATTTCAATTTTAAACCACAAATAATCCATCTTTTCATGCCAGTTCCCTCTCCTAATTCTCCACTAGATATCCATTAGATATCCATTTTTGCTCCCCAAAATATCTCTCAATCATCAAGTTTCCCAGTATCATGAAGAACTGGTAATTGACCTCCATAGGCAAGTTTAATATTTTCAGAACTGAAAGTAGATTCCGTCGGACCATAGGCGATCAAACGTTGGTTCAAAAGAATCACATCATGGAAATAATCATCTACTGTTGAAAGATCGTGATGTACTACCAATAATGTTTTTGATTCTGAAGCCAATTTTCTCAAAATATTTATAATCTTTTCTTCAGTCGTAATGTCAACACCAACGAAAGGTTCATCTAGAAAAAATACATCTGCCTCTTGGCAAAGTGCTCTTCCCAAAAATACTCGCTGCTGCTGGCCTCCAGATAGTTCTCCAATTTGTCTATCTCGAAATTGTATCATCCCAACTTCTTCCAAAGCATATTCCGAAATTTCTATGTCCCTTTTTGACAAACGACTCAAGACCTTTACGTGAGGATAGCGCCCCATCTGTACAATATCCATCACTGTAGCTGGAAAATTCCAATCTACATCATTTTTCTGTGGCACATACGCCATTTTCTTTTTGACTTCTTCTATTGGTTTTCCAGCCACTTTTATAGTTCCGGTATTAATATCAATAAGACCTAAGATGGCTTTAAAGAGTGTAGATTTACCCGCACCGTTTGGGCCAACTACCCCAACTACTCTGCCTGCTTCTATTTCTAAAAAAATATTCGCCAGTACTCGCTTTCTTTCATAAGAAACACTCAATCCTTTGACACTAATTATTGATTCTTTCATTTTGGAAGCTCTTTATCTAAAAAGTTATCTGTAAAATGTTTCTCTGATTTGTCTTGAGCAAACTTTTCTTTATTGTATACTTTCGATTGACCTTTTGGGATGGAAAGAGATTGCCAGTTTTCTAATTCATGAAAAGATTTTGCAATTACCACAATTTGTCCGACATGATAGGCATAGTGCCCAAGTTGCCTTTGGATTGCTTCAATCACAGAATGTCCCAACTTGCGAATGTAAATCCTATCTTCTAATTGAGAAGTCTCTAGCGTTTCAATTGCATTGAATAAGCAAGCCCACCCTTCTTCCCATTTTGTTAGTATTTCTTCTTTTGTTTTAAGCGTGTCCTCAAATTCACCATCTCGATCTCTCCATTCTTTTTCGCCATCTTCGCTTAGAAAATTTGTCCACCG
>CALIIW010000313.1 GCA_938018185.1 uncultured Saprospiraceae bacterium | reverse complement strand
CAAGCTTTTTGCATTTCCATCGCTCTAATAGAAACTAGTTTAAGCGCATCTTCAAAAGACAAGGCCCCTGCTGCTACTAAAGCTGTAAATTCTCCCAGACTGTGTCCAGCAACTGCCTGTGGGGTGCCAACATTCGCAGTGGTTTTCAATTTGATGAAGCTATGTAAAAAAACAGCAGGCTGTGTCACCTTTGTTGCTTTAAGATCTTCTGCTGATCCATTGAACATAACGTCTGAGATCTTAAATCCCAAAAGATCATTTGCTTGCTCAAACAATAACTTAGCTTCTGAGCTTCCTTCATAAAGGTCCTTGCCCATACCTTCAAATTGGGATGCTTGTCCCGGAAAGATAAATGCTTTCATATTTTTTTAATGTAATTTAGAAGAAACAAGATTTAAAAATTCAGCTCTTGTTTTTTCAATATTGAATTGTCCTGTAAATGCAGAAGTTGTAGTGACTGAGTTTTGCTTTTGTACCCCCCTCATCATCATACACATGTGTCTAGCCTCTATGACCACTGCCACACCTTGCGGATTCAAGGTTTCTTGGATACATTGAAGTATCTGATCTGTCAAACGCTCTTGAACTTGGAGCCTTCTTGCGAACACATCTATAACTCGAGGTATTTTGCTAAGACCTACTATGTGGCCATCAGGGATGTAGGCAACATGTGCCTTTCCAAAAAATGGTAAGATGTGATGCTCGCACAAGGAGTATACTTCTATGTCTTTAACAATAACCATTTCACTATAGTCTTCCTTAAACTTTGCTCCTTCTAAAATGGCTCTAGCATCCATTTCATATCCCTGAGTCAAAAATTGCATGGCCTTTGAGGCTCGTTCGGGCGTTTTCAATAAACCTTCTCGATTTACATCCTCTCCCAATCCTTTTAAAATATCCGCAAAATTTGCTTGTAGCTTTTCTGTAATTTCTGTATCGTAAGATTCACTTTTTTTGTAAGCCATAATTTAAATTCAATCTTTAATTGTAAACTCGCCTTAATTAGCCAAGTGATAACATTCCTAAGCGCTTTATGTTTAAGATTCTCAGCCTAAGTAGCAATATCAATTCTAGGCCGCAAATGTACAAAAAAATGAATTTGTTGTCTATTTGTAATACATTCAACTCAAAGTATTTCATTTTATCAATATTTCAAGGACTATCCATGAAAAGGACATAATTTTTTATAATGCTCTTTGAGAGTCCATAAATTTTGTATTTCTTATGCCTTCATCTAATCTTAAGTGTTTTTTATCTAATAAAAGTTAGAAGTTGGATGATAAATCTGATATTCAATAAAAAAAATTGCAGCTCTTGTTAGACAAGCCAGAAAATAAATCATTCAGAGAAACTGCTATTGACTTTTTCTCCCAAAGAGTTGTCTATCACACTGCCTTTTGGCTGGTGATCTTGAGCTTATTTCTAGCGATTGAAGGCTTTAGAAAAGGCGTTGCTTTTACTTTAAGTAATGAGATTATAAACTTATGCTTTTACGCGGTAATCGTCTATGTGAATATATTTTACCTCATTCCTAACTATTTAAGTAAAAAGAAATTTTTTACCTACATCGTTTTTTTGGTTGCCCTCTCGCTTTTGATAACACCAATTAAATTGTTTGTCTTTCATTTTAAATGGGAAGCATATCCAGAAGATCAAAATATTTTGTACCTCGATCAAAGCTTGTATTATGCCTCTAGTTTGGTAGCAGCTGGAGCAAGTACAATTTTAAAGATAATTGGCGATTGGCTAAGACATCAACGGGAGAAGCAAGAATTAGAAACTCGAAATGTCCAGTCCGAATTAAAATTTCTTAAATCTCAAATAAACCCTCATTTCCTTTTCAATACTTTGAATAGTATTTATGCACTTTCCCTAAAAAAATCAGACAAAGCACCTGAGATTGTAGTGAAACTTTCTGAGATGCTACGATACATGTTGTATGAGTGCAACGAACTTAGCGTGCCCTTAGAGAAGGAAGTTAAATACATTGAGAATTATCTTTCCCTAGAAAAGTTGAGGCATGGGGAAAATTTGGAAATAGACTTCAAAGCAACCGGAAAAGTAGAAGGTTTAAGAGTCTCTCCTTTGATGTTTGTTCCTTTTCTAGAAAACGCATTTAAGCATGGTGCAAACAATCATCTGGATTCAGGTTTTGTGCATGCCAGTTTAGATGTGCAGGAGCAAACAATAAAATTTAAAATAGAAAATAGTAAACCAGATGCCATTCCAGTCAGAGATCATCTTAGAAAAAGTGGCGGTATCGGCTTGGTGAATATCAGAAGAAGATTAAATATTTTATATTATAATCAACATGAACTAAAAATTGAAGAAAAACCAGATAGCTACACTGTACATCTGGATTTATTAATTGACTAAAATACCAATAGATGATTAACGTAATTATTGTTGACGATGAACCTTTAGCACAAGATGTCTTGGAGACACTTATCAGCCAAATGCCACAGCTAAATTTAGTTCAAAAATGCAACAATGCCATTGAAGCAAATAATGTTCTTCAAAAAGAAGACATCGATTTAATGTTTTTAGATATACAAATGCCTCAAATCACTGGCGTTGACTTTTTGAGGTCATTGACCAATCCTCCAGAGGTTATATTTACGACTGCTCACAATCAATACGCTTTAGAAGGCTTTGAGCTCAATGTCATTGACTATTTAATGAAACCCATCTCAATGGAAAGGTTCATGAAAGCCGTCAATAAAGCTACAGAAAAGATTGAGTCAAGCAGTGGTGAAAATGGCGCAGCAGACGGAGAAGACTTTATCTTTGTTAAGTCAGACAAGAAGCTTGTTAAGATCAAATACGATGACATCATTTACATTGAGGGCTTGAAGGATTATGTTATCATTCGAATGCAAGAAGGTCGTGTAATTACGCTCCAGACCATGAAAAGCTTAGAGCAAAAATTACCAGAGAATTTGTTCAAAAGAATTCATAGATCTTATATAGTTTCTATAGACAAAATCAATGCTTTTGTTGGTAATTCTATTGAGGTCAAGGAAAAAGGGGCAGCGAAACTGATTCCTGTAGGTAAAAATTATAAGGAAGAGCTCTTGGTGATTATTAATGAGAAAAGATTGTAGGGAAATGCTTCGATGCTTATGGGAATACCCATGGGTCCAATAGACTCATAGCAGCCTTTAATCCACAATTTTCATAATACTTCATCAATTTCTTTTGAAAATCCTACCCTTTTACTAAATTAGGCCACTATTCAATAAACCTTAATTATAGTGTAATGGCAAAAGACATCAGAAGAAAGAAACAAGAAGCTGCTTTAAAAAGACAGGAAAAGAAATTTTGGAATACCGTCTTCATTATAACTGGCGTGGTATTGGTCCTATTATTCATTTTCTTATGGATGAGATAATTAGTAACTAAAATCGAAACACTTCCCAATATTTCTGTTCTTGATGCATATACAATAAATCCTGGCGATCTAAGCTGGGATATATTTGAAGGTATAGGCATAGTCGAGATTTTTAACAGAAGTACCCCACAACAAGGCATTGAACGATGCAGAAATGCGGATATAATCGTTGTGAATAAGTTTAATGTCACTGAGGCATTTTTGTCTGAGTGTACCAATCTTAAATGTGTTTGTGTTGCAGCAACTGGCTATAATAATATTGATATAATAGCTGTCAACAAAAGAAACATAAAGGTCTGCAATGTGGCAGGTTACAGCACTGATGGAGTTGCACAGCATGTATTTGCCCTACTTTTGCATATAATAAACAATGTTTCAAAGCATAATAACTCCGTTAAAAAAGGGTTTTGGTCTGTTAGTCCAGATTTTTCTTTCACAATTTTTCCAATACAAGATCTTGCTGATAAAACCTTTGGACTTTATGGCTATGGCACGATCGCTAAAGCTGTAGCTAAAATTGCCTTAGCATTCAATATGAAGGTTATTGCAACAAGTAGAAGTAATAAAACGGGTTCTGATGGTTTAGTCTCTTTTGTTGATGAAGACACATTGCTTAGAAACTCAGATGTACTTTCTTTACATGCAGCTCTAAATGATGATAGTTTTGAATTCATCAATCAAGCAAGTATTTCTAAGATGAAAGATTCTTGTATACTCATAAATACAGGACGTGGTCCATTAATAAATGAAGCTGATTTAGCCGATGCCTTGAAACTAGGAGAATTATTTGCTGCAGGTTTGGATGTATTAGTTGAAGAACCGGCTGCCCTAAGCCATCCATTTTATAATTTAAAAAATTGTGTACTTACACCACACATGGCTTGGTCAACAATTAATTCTAGAAAGAGGCTGTTAGAAGAAACAGTAAAAAATATCAATGCTTTTCTAAATGGGACTCCAACTAACTTAATAAACTAATGCATTTCAACATAATAGGTGCAGGACTTGCTGGGCTTTCTGCTGCCATTCATTTAAAAAGAGCCGGTCATACATTCACAATCTTGGAAGCAAGCGATCGCGCTGGTGGTCGAATCAAAACTGATAAACTAGATGGCTACATTTTAGATCATGGCTTTCAAATTTTTCTCCCTACCTACCCTGAAGCAAAAGCCATCATGGATTACGGGAAACTAGATTTACAATTTTTTGATCCTGGCGCTCTGGTACTGATGGAGAATGGTCTAAAAACTAAGGTAAAAGACCCATTACGCGATCCCTCAAGTTTATTTTCTACTTTGACTAGTCCGATAGGTTCATTTAGTGATAAATTTAAAATGCTATCCTTAAAATCTATCGCTAAATCTTCTAGCTCAGATATTTCCTTTCAATCAAACCAACAAAGCAGTATTGATTTTCTAGAGGATGCAGGATTTTCTACACAAGTAATAAATTCTTTTTTCAAACCCTTTTTTAGTGGCGTTTTTTTTGAGAATGATTTAGAAACTTCTGCGGAGATATTCAAATTCCTTTACAATCAATTTTCGATTTCAAAAGCCTCTATACCTAAAAATGGAATGGAAGCATTAATTCAAAATTTGTTGGATCAAATTCCGGAAGAAACCATTCACTACAATGAAAAAGCTACTGCTTTTCAAAAAGCAGCAGTTACTTGCGAATCTGGAAACAAATACCCTGCAGATAAATGTATCATTGCCACTGAGGCAAATCAGCTATTGGATGGTTTATCTTTTAACTTTAATAATAAAAAAAAGTATTCCTGTACGTTCTACTTTTCAGCAGAAAAAGCACCTTTTGATGACGCACTTATCAGTATCAATGCTTTAAGAAACAAAGCGTTTAACAACCTTGTAATATTGTCCAATATTTCAAAAGCCTATGCCCCAACGGGTAAAAGTTTGATTGCAATAAGCACTAATTTTTCAAAAGAGTTGTTTTCAAAAGATGATATCTTAAAACAATGTAGGAATTGGTTTGGAACAGAAGTTTCTTCTTGGACCTTTCTTAAGGATTATGAAATTCCTTATTCTTTGCCCAATCAAAAGAAAGTGCGTGGGACTTATAATTTAGAAGACTGCAAAATAAACTCGCAGCTTTATGTCTGTGGAGATCATCTGCTATACGGTTCCACCAATGCAGCTTTAAAATCTGGTAGGCTTACTGCAAGTTTTGCTTCCAAAGATGTTTGAGAAACAATATATCATTGACTTTTACCAATAGTAATTAGTCTTCTAATTTATTAGCATTAATGCTGAAAAATATGGAACTTAGTGTAATATTTGCGATAAGCTTATGACTTACAATATCTCCCTTCAAAAATATTATCTATTAGTTTTGGCATTGTGTTGCCTATTTTCCTGTGAGCAAGAAGTTTTGCAACACGAGGAACAATCGAGCGTTTCTCAAATATCTTTTACAAAATTAGATGCTTCTAAAGCTGGAATCGATTTTTCAAATAATCTAAATCCTGATTTTAACACAAGGGCAAATCTTTTCAAGTATGAATACTTTTATAATGGCGCAGGTGTAGCAGTTGGAGATTTAGACAATGATGGCTTACCGGATTTGGTTTTTACAGGTAATCAGGTTGAGAATAAAGTTTACCTAAACCAAGACGCTTTTAAGTTTAAAGATATCAGTGTCTCTTCCAAATTAAATCTTATCAATCGTTGGTCTACTGGAGTTACTATGGCAGATGTCAATATGGATGGATATTTAGATATTTACATTTGCAATTCAGGACCTGGCGATAATCCTTCTTCTCGTAAAAATGAATTTTATATTAATAATGGCGATTTGTCATTTACAGAATCAGCAGAATTGTATGGCATCGCTGATGATAACTTTAGTACACAGGCCTCTTTTTTTGATTACGACAAGGATGGTGACTTAGATCTTATTGTAATGAATCACGCAGATTGGTTTACCAAACCAACCGGGACTTCTTTATTGGAATTGAAAAACAATCCAGAACTAACAACTAAAGTTAGTCAAAGACTTTATAGAAACAATGGGGACATGACTTTTACGGATGTGACTAAAGAATCGGGAATGCTTAAATATGCATTTGGTCTAGGCTTGGCGACTTCGGACATAAATATGGATGGCTATGTGGATGCTTATATTGCAAATGATTTTATGGTGCCTGATTATTTATTTTTAAACAAAAAGAACGGCACGTTTAAAGAAAATATTAAAAACCTAACGCGTCAGATCTCATGGTTTGGAATGGGTTGTGATGTAGTAGACATAAATAATGATGCACTTCCAGACATAGCCGTTGTGGACATGACTTCTTCCGATCACATAAGAAGTAAGACGCTTATGCCACCTATGAATCCTAGAGATTTTTGGGCGGGTGTCAATGCTTTTGGTTTTCAATACCAGTATATGTTTAATTCACTGCAAATTAATAACGGTAACAATACTTTTAGCAACATTGCCAATCTATCTGGTATTCATCAAACAGATTGGAGCTGGGCTACCCTCTTTGCTGATTTTGATAATGATGGCGACAAAGACAACTTCATCACGAATGGCTACAGGAAATATAATTCCGACAACGATTTCCTAATTAAGTACCAACAAGAATTAAAAGATTCTGCTGGCAAGTTGAATGCAGCACAATTGAAAAGCTTATACAGTCAAATGCCAGAGATGAAAATTCCAAACCTACTCTACAGAAATGATGGCAATTTGCATTTTGAAGAAGTTGCTAGCAACTGGGGATTGGACGATGCAAACTATTCCAATGGAGCAGCCTATGCAGATCTAGATGGAGATGGAGATTTAGATATAATTGTCAACAATATTGATAGCCCGCCTTTTGTTTATAGAAACGAATTGGATAGAGGCAACAATTATTTACAAATAAAATTAGATGACCCAAACCCGCTAAATGCAAAGGTTACCCTGGAATATAAAAACAAGAAACAATACCAGGAGTTAAGCCCAGTTAGAGGTTATCAATCTTCTATGGATCATGTCTTGCACTTTGGTTTGGCTGACAATAAAATCGTTGAAAAACTTACTATCATTTGGCCTACAGGGGAGACCCAAATTATTATGGATGTTGCTGCCAATCAAAGATTGGTAGTAAAGAAAAAGCCAGGAAAGCCTTTTGCCAAAGAAAAAAAAGCAAAGCCACTTTTAAAGGCTCAGAAGATGTCTATTTTTTCACATAAAGAAAATAAATATAATGACTTTGCAAAAGAAGTTCTATTGCCCCACAAACAGTCAAGCCTAGGTCCTTTACTGTCCGTAGGTGACGTAAATGGGGACGGAAGGGATGATCTATTTGTTGGTGGAGCGAAAGGTCAAGCTGGAAAACTATTGCTTAGGCAGGCTAATACTGGTTTTGAAGAAAGTGAGAATCAAGTATGGCTGGCAGATAAAAATCACGAAGATTTAGGTTCTTGTTTTTTTGATGTGGATATGGATGGCGACCTGGATTTGTATGTAGTAAGTGGAGGTAATGAGGAAGATGCAGGGCATATCCTATTACAAGATCGATTATATCTTAACGATGGGAATGGTGGTTTTACGAAAGGAGAATTACCCAGTTTAAAGTCCTCTGGACAAACGGTAAAAGCAATTGACTTTGACGGAGATAAAGATATGGATCTATTTATTTCAGGGCGTGCCATTCCTGGCAAGTACCCCTACCCTGATCGAAGCTACCTTTTGGAAAACCAAGAGGGTGTTTTGAAAGATGTCACTGCAGAAAAAGCAGCTGATCTTTTAAATCCAGGCATCCTTACAGATTTTGAATTTGTAGATTTCAATTCAGATGAAAAATTAGACTTAGTAATTGTGGGTGAATGGATGCCAGTTATGTTTTTTAAAAATACTGGGAATGGGTTCTCCAAGGTTAAAGAAAGGGAGGATCTGAAAGGCTGGTGGTATAGCATTGAAAAAGCAGATTTGGATGATGATGGTGACCTTGATCTTGTGCTTGGAAACATTGGAGAAAACAATAAGTTCCGAGCTAAAGCAAAAAAGCCGCTTTACATTAACTGTAATGACTTTGATGGGAATGGCTCTTTTGATATTGTTTTGAGCAAAACCTATAAAGAAAAACTAGTGCCCACGAGAGGGAGAGAATGTTCTTCAGAACAAATGCC
>CALIIW010000312.1 GCA_938018185.1 uncultured Saprospiraceae bacterium | reverse complement strand
TCATATTCAAAGCCTCTGTACTTGCTTCCTCCCTTGATCTTTACATATCCATTTCTAGCCAACTCATACAAGTATCTCTTCAAGGTACTGGACGGTACTCGAAGTCTCTTTCTCAACGCATTAGCATAAAACACCTCCCCTTTTTTTGTAGTCGATTTAAGCATTTCTAAAAAGTTTCTACTCGCTTTTGTCAGCTCATCTGACTTGCTAAATAGCACTTCTTTCATCAGACTAAATGCAGCTTCTATATCTTGCTTTGTCGTCTCGATGTAGCGCTCCCCCATTTCATTGGTCTGCACTTTTCTTTGATATTGATGATAAAAAGTGATCGTCTCAATGAAGCTTAATAACAGTAACAATGTTCTTCTTGGTTTGAACACTTGCTGCGGTAGATCGATCAACGCTGCATGAGGATTTACTATTTTTATTGGTCTCAATAATCTTTGTACATTCTGTATTTTAATCTTTATGCCTCGCTCATTTCCATGATTTATTTGTGCCGAACTCACCGCTTGTTGATAGGCCATTATACGTTTGTCTTGCTCACTCGATCCATCTATATAAAGTAGTATACATCTATTTGCATTGTCCTCATATATCCGTTCTCTTGTCGTGCAGCTGCTCACACAGACTGGACCTTCGACTTTTAGATTGATCGTTTTCATCTTTCCCTTGTTGTCTTTTACCGTAACAGTTTTACCTATTCTTCTTTTGCTTTGCAATTCTCTCAAAGGATACAAGGCATTTTCTGCACCGTCCAGATCTTCTATTAGTATCAACTTATTTTGTAGCTCATACCTACCAAAGTAATAAAAGGCATTGTCTGACAATGACGTGATCTCAATCTTATCTTCCTCCGGAATAAGCTCCGATACTTTTTCTTGTAGATACGTTTTTCCAGTTCCACTTGCTCCTAAGCACATGATGTGCAATGGCTTTTTTCTTTTTCTTGATGTGTAAGCCAAGTAGGCTATCAAAGAGTTGTTCTGCTCTCCTACTATTCCCGATGTCGCAATATCATTTAGCGTATTTCTTAAAAGCTTTGGATCTTTTAAGTATTTAATCGCTTCTTGTTTTTCAGCCTCACTCATGCTTTTCTTTTCTACCTTCTTTGGCTTTAGCAACTCCATTTGTTCTTGACGATACTGCTCCAACTTTCCTGTCATCTCACTGATCGTCTTTGCTGATATTGAACTGCCTAGTTCTAGTTGCTCTGCTATTGTTTGCACCAACTTTTCTACTTGATTGGAATGATACAGATCTAAACTATGTCTGACTGGTAATACATTTGTGTATTGTCTTGGCTCTACTTTTAAAGTCACACGTAATCTATCAAGGCCTGTGATTTTGATGCCGCCCAAGATTGTGATTAATAAATGCTCTGTTGAGTATAACAGTAGCTCTGGATTTGTGCTGTCTAGTTGAGCTTTTAGTGATGGAGCAGTATTTTGTTCTTCAATTGAACCTGCCCGCCAATCAGGCGGGAATAATAAGGTTCTACTTTCTATAAGGTGTTGCAAGATTTCTGGCTCATGAGATTGTACCAATGAGTTCGCATCCTCTCCTTGTGGCGTTTCTACTTTGCTGAGTTTAATATTCATGTCCTTGAACTGCTCTGCATACTTTTCTACTGCAGCTGCTCCGGCTTCATCTCCATCAAAAAACAAAATGATTTCCTCTAATTCTTTTAATCCTCTTATCACTAGCTCATGCTCTTTCGTTAATCCATTCGTGCCATACAAAGCCAAGACTTCATAATACGTGTACTGTTTTATTGTAGCAGCATCGATGATGCTTTCTGTCAAGATTATAGTTTTGATTTCTACTTTCGGATAACTTGGATACAGTCCTCTAAATCCTCCCTTCAAGTAAAAGTGCTTCGACTTATTCTTATCACTAATGCTTCTACCATATATGCTTACGATTTGGTTTTCTACATTGCGCATCGGGAAGACCAAACAATTCTTAATCTTGAACAGGCCCAACTTTTCTGCATTTTCTTTGAGTCTTTCTTTCCATGTCTTGCCAATGTCGTAGGCACAGTAGCCTATCTTTTCATGGTTCAACATTCTGTCTTCTGCATAGCCCTGTGCTTTCTTGCTTCTTTGCATTGAGTAGATTGTCGATTGGTAGTATTTGGTCAGGATTGCGATTTTGTCTAGTGGAGTTTGGATTTCTACACCTAACATTTGTTTGGCTTTGATTAGTGCTTCATGTTTTGTCAACTTCTCGTACTTCATTATAAAGTCGATCACATCTCCACTTCCTGCTGAGCAGTTGCTTGAAAAGCATGTCCAGGTGTTTGTTGTAGGATAAATTTGCAGGCTTGGTGTTTTGTCATTGTGCCAGGGACAGCTCAAGCGGTTATTATTATCAGAACTCAGATTGTAAGAAGTAAGGACCACTTGTATGGCAAGGCGGCTTTTGATTTCAGAGATTTCCATCTAAATGTTAAAGTTGATTTTATTTCAATTATAACTATTAGACACAAACATATCTTTTAATTTTTACATATCCAAAAACTATTAGATACTAATATTCTTTTTAATTCTTTATTTTTACTCTAAATCATAACTTTTACATCTATTTAAGGCTTCTAATTATGAAAATGAGCAAGATTATTATTGATTTAAGAAAAGACAAAGGTTGGTCTCAAGCTGATCTAGCTAAGCAAACTGACATTTCTCAGGTCATGGTTGGCAAGTATGAAAGAGGTGATGCTATCCCTTCTTTAGAAGTAGCTAAAAAAATTGCTGATGCTTTTGGGATTTCTCTTGACTATTTAGTCGGTGATGGTATCAATGTAAACTTTGATAAACAGAACTTGAAGAGAATGGAAGATCTACTTACTCTTGACAAGACTAAGCAAAATATTCTTTTTGATTTAATTGATACTTATATAAGAGATGCTAAAGCTAGAAAAGCTTATGCTTCTTAAAGTCAATTGCAATTGAATTAGAATAAAAATAAGACACTGGTATCGTGAATAGAATATTAAATAAAAAAATTCCAAACAGATAAAATAACTGTTGCCCATCTGAACCATTAAAAAATAAAAAGTACAAAAGAAATGGTGCAATTAAATAATTAATCAATAGTAAAATGACCAGCCCTAACTCCTTCAAAATTAGTTTGTTTTTGAGTACAAGAATCGATATGATTACTGATATAATAAGAACTACTAAATCTCCTTTTATTTTAAAAAGACTGCAAAAATTCCGTAACTCTTCATAGCTTGATAATAGCCACAAAGGAATTTCAATACAGAACAAAAAAAATATCCCTAAAATAAAAAAACAACCCCATGTCAGAAAATATTTATTCCTCATTTCTTTCTACTTTCATTGTGAAGGAGTAAAATCAACATCCCTTGTTTCTTCCATTTGAGAGGAAATGTTTTCTCTTTCCTCTTTTGAATATCCAGCCTTTTTAGCTTTTCTATTAACTATTTTCTTGAATCCATAAGCGACTCTCTTGGCTCTTTGATAAGTTTTCTCTGATATCGCTTCTCCTGTATATGGGTCAATAGCTTTTTCGTTATACATCTCTATAATTTTATTGCTTCTTTGAACGAGTGCAATATCTGCAGGAATTGTTGACGTTTGCTTGAGAGCTCCATCCCGACCCGAGGCCCCAACTAAACCATAATCCTGATCATGCCTATATGCTCCTGCATCAGATAAATCTTGAGGCTCTCTCCTATAATCATCTCCACCATCAGGAGTAGTAGGATTATTAGGTCCTATATAAATAGAGTTTGAAAACCAATTGTTGTCATGAATATCCATTAATTCATTTTCTCCTTCAACGTAATCTCCATTAAAATCTTTTCTTATATCTAATCGCTGACCTTCTTGTGTAAAATATTGGTACTGTACTTTATTTCGATCATCATTACTCATCAATTCTCCAGTCCTTTTATCATAAACTTGTACATTAAAAGATCCTGGCCCTAATTTAATCTCAGCATGATTGATTTTCTTTAGAAAGGTCACACTTCCATTTACCAATCTATATTGAAGTATTAATTCTTCAAGGCCATCTAAGTCAATTGCCCATATTGGTTTATTCCCGGCAAATTGGTAAGGTGTATACCAAGGATAATCTTTCGTCAGCGGATCTACACTCAAGAACTTCCCAATCGCCGGATTATAGATCCTAAAACCATAGTCATAATGCCTTCCATCCCCCCAATCTCCATTCAATATCTACCCCTCTTACCCTCAAAACCTATACCCAAACTTTTTTGGGTAACACCAAGTTAAGCCATTTATATTTCTTTTTCAATTGAAAAAAAATAATTCACGTTAATGGCCAACCCTCTAACGGCTCATAATTTTGTTTATGATGCTATTCCGTTTCTCTCCACAGCACATACACATCTGAACATTATGAGCCATTTTTGCCAACGCTTCTACTACTCGTGTGAAGGCCTCCCGCAGATCAAAACCTCGACGCCAAAGGTAATGCTGGCGCATGGGGGTGGCTTACGAGGTTATGATCTCCACCCATGCTTCTCTCATTTCAATTGAAAAAAAAAAATTCATTCTAGGGATTTAGCTTTTTGACATTCGTAAAAGTGCGGGTGGATCTGAAGCGCTAGCCTTTTACTAATGACAACAAGCTTAGCTGGGGTTTGGGGACGGCGATTGAGTCCCCATTTCTCGGAGACGTAACGTTGCTCTTTGAACGGCGATGCCTGCGAGTCCCGACGAGGCTCTGATGAAGGGTTAGCCCTTGAGCGTTTGCTCAGCAGGGCCGCAGGAGAGATAGCAGCGAGCACAGCGAACAGGCCCGACAGCGCATTGGCCTTGAGCGTGGAACTGGAGGGACGTCTGTGAGCGATCAACAATGTCGTGAGGAGTCTGTGGAATGACCGTAGAGCGTGGCTAGTCATGAGTAGCTCCGCAGCGGATTGGTGGCGGATGCATTGAGCGAGGCGAGGACAGCTA
>CALIIW010000311.1 GCA_938018185.1 uncultured Saprospiraceae bacterium | reverse complement strand
GGATGACATTCTTCTATCTTCTCTCCAATTATGAAATCCTTCTGGCAAAAGAAAAGATTCGCCTAGCATGTTATTTAATTGCTGACCAATACCTGGGATGAAATATCCCGATCCTTCTCCCAAAGAAGTAGTCAAACTAATAGCGTTTCCGTCGGAATCCATTACATTCAAATGAGAAGTTCCTTTGTTGTTAAAATCAAAGATGTTCTCTTTAATGTGGATACCAGTTCTTTCTTCAAATGCCGTTTTGAGATTGTCCGGGTTTTTAAGCAAGGCGTTTGTATAGACAAAATCTTCCTCTAAAGAATGATGGGTTTGGTTTAGAACAATCCCCATCAGCATTCCACCCAAAGACGGCAAAGCTGGCAATTGCAAATTCATGCCACGATAAGGCATCGAAATGGGATCTTTGACAAGTACCTTGTACCCTTCAAAGTCCTTCCTACTTAAAAAACCTCCATTGTTTTGAGCATCGTAAGAAATCTTTCTTCCAATTTCTCCTCTATAAAAACCTTCCGCACCTTCTTCAGCTAAGAAGCTTAAAAAATCAGGGAGTTCAGGAATTTGAATGAGGTCCCCAAATCTCTTTGGTTCATCATCTTTATAAAACATCCTTAATCCAACGAAACTTTTTCTTGCAATTGGAGCTAATAATTTAACATCATAAGCTTGAAAATTATTTAAAGCTACACCTTCTCTTGCCAATTGACTTGGTATGGCGATTAATTCGCTGAAAGGCAATTTTCCTAAATCTTGATGAATTTTGAACATCCCTGCTATAGCACCTGGAACTGCCGCTGAGGCAAGACCGACATGAAAAATTTCTTGCTCCTTACCAAAATCTACCGTGATGGGATAAAAGTCTATCTTATCTCTAGAAGCTTTTGATTTAGGCGTCTGACAGAAAAAATCATAAAGCCTACTTTTCCCATTTTGGTAAGTCATTGCAAAGCCTGCGGCACCTGCTGAGGCCATACATGGTTCTGTAACAAACATGCTTAGGTAGGCAGCAATGGCTGCATCAAATGCATTTCCTCCAGCTTTAAGAATTTCTTTGGCTGTAAAAGAGGTTAATTCATGTCCACTCGCTACCGCGTTTATTTTCTTTGTCATACTACACTAATCACTAAACTTGCAATTTTTGTTTATTTGGTTTCTTTAATTTCTTCACAATGATATAAAAAGAAAGCACATGATACAATTTGCTTACATTTGAATTTTAAAATATTTCATTTGAATTCCTTTTTCACCTTAGCTCCGCAATATCAATTAGATCCATGGCATTGGTTCTTAGCAATCCTCGCTGCTTTTTTATTAGGAATTTCCAAATCTGGTCTCAAAGGTATTACCGTATTAATAGTTACTTTGCTGGTATTGGTTTTCGGAGGGAAAGCATCAACAGGAATCATGATGCCCTTGCTCATTACAGGTGACATCCTAGCTGTTATTTATTACAATAGACATGCCAATTGGAAGTACCTTTTCAAGCTTTTACCTTGGATGATTGTTGGGGTTTTATTTGGTGCTTATTTCGGAAAAGACTTGTCTGAAGACTTATTCAAAAAAGGGATGGCAATGATCATCTTATTCACTGTTTTTATCATGTTATGGTTTGATCAAAAAAAGGATGTTAAAGTCCCTGATTATACTTGGTTTGCTGCAAGTATGGGACTGTCTGCTGGTTTTACAACTATGATTGGCAATTTAGCTGGCGCCTTTTCTAATTTATTTTTCCTAGCCATGCGTGTCCCAAAGAATGTTTTTATAGGAACGACAGCTTGGCTTTTCTTTATTATAAATTTATTTAAACTACCCTTCCACATTTTTTATTGGGAAACAATTACACTTGATTCTTTCAAAGTAAATCTTTTCCTCATACCTTTTGTCATTGTCGGTCTTCTAATCGGCATAAGAATCGTCGACCTTATTAAAGAAACCTTCTATCGGAAAATGATATTGGTCTTAACTGCAGTTGGGGCAATTTTGATATTTTTTAGATAAGAGAGTAGTTGTGAGATGTCGGATGTGAGATGTCAGATGTCAGATGTCAGATGTCGGATGTCAGATGTCGGATGTCGGATGTCGGATGTCAGAAGATTGGCAAAGCTGGGTTGGTTCATATTTTTTTAGCTTGTCAATTGTTCAATCTAAGAATCTTTGCAGTTCCTTTAATTTCGTAAGGGTATTTTGACTTACATCTTGGCTAGCTTTTTGGGGATTTAAAAGATCTATTCTACTTTCTAATTCTTTCAACTTGCTTTTAAATTCTTGAATCACCTTTTGAGTTTTTAGCAATTCATAGGTAGCATTGGCATTTTGCTTTTTGAGATTAGCAATTTGCTCAATCAATTCAACAGGAATGGATTGGTTAGGGTATTTGTGATTTTCTTCGTTAGGGCCTTTCATAATCTACCTTAAAATAGTGAATGATGGCTATGGAATACTATTCAATGTTATGTTCTAAGGATAGAATTCATTTTAAATATAAAGAAATAAGTCCAAAATTTTATGATTTAGCTTTAAATTCGTAACATTTCATTCAAATCGCGTCTAATAATAAGTATTATATCACTTGTGCTTGATAAGTACAATTGGCATTAATCTATTTTTAGCTAAACCCGTAAGTTTTATTACATGGATACCTTAATTGAATCGATACTTAGTTTTAAGCAGTCCTTTTTTACCCTCTTGGTATTTGGGCTTATCTTTTATCTAGCTAAGATCCTTTTGGACAGACAAGCCTCAGGCAAGACCGATTGGGGAATAATTAAAAGTATTGTCCTTTTCAGTATTGTTTTAGTTGGTGTAATTGCTTTAATACTGGCATTGCCAATGCCTCAGGACATAAGAGGCCAAATCACAAGTCTTATTGGCATCGTCATCTCAGCAGTCTTAGCGCTGAGCTCTGCCACCTTTATGGGAAATGCCTTGGGTGGTATCATGCTTAGAACGATCAATAATTTTAAACCGGGTGATTTTATTCAGGTCAATGATTTCTTTGGCAGAATAACAGAGCGGGGATTATTCCATACAGAAATACAAACAGAAAATAGAGACCTTACTACCCTTCCCAATTTATACTTAGCCACAAATCCAGTCAAAGTAACTAGAGCTTCTGGGACATTCATTTCTGGTGTTGTTTCTCTTGGCTATGATGTCAATAGGTCCAAGATAGAAAAATCCTTGCTGAAAGCTGCAGAAATGGCCGGTCTCCAAGATGCCTTTGTAAGAGTCACCGAGCTGGGAGATTTTTCTGTTGTCTATAAGGTATATGGTTTGGTGAAAGAGATCAAAACAGTTTTAAGTGCTCAATCTAGATTGAATGCTTTTTTGCTAGATGCTTTGCATGAGGATGGGATAGAAATAGTTTCCCCAAGCTTCATGAATCAAAAGCAAGTCGGAGATGCCATCTTCATTCCTAAAAAAGTTAGAAAGAGCGAAGAGACTAGTCAATCTGATGCTCCTGACAGTTTAATATTTGATAAAGCCGAAGAAGCTGAGACTATCGAAAAAAGGAAAGAAACTTTAGAATCTGTTGATTTAAAAATCAAAGAATTTGAAGAAAAATTGAAAGCTAGCACAACTGAAGAAGAAAAGGCAAGCATTACCAAAAAGATCGATAAGTGGAAAGAGATCAAAGAAAAGATGTCTACTAAGTTGAATGAGCAGGTGATTGATATTAGTACGAAGAAGTAGATGTGAGATGTGAGATGTGAGATGTCAGATGTCGGATTTCAGATGTCAGATGCCGGATGCTGGATGTTGGATGATCTTGTTTTCCTATGCTTGGGGAAGGCTGGAGACATGGCCTAGCCTAGTAAAGCTGTTCACTTACAAAAGTTATTTTTTTTGGAAAACCACCTAACTTGGATGCCTATGCAATTCGCTTTTCCGATTTAAATTGCCGCTTACTTTTCATTTCACAAATTTTTGAAATACAAATTTTTATCTTTTAAATCTGACTATTCACTTTCTGTGAAATTACTTGTCATGATAAGTTTCTCTTCATTTCTGAAATTTTAACTAGAACTTAAACCGAGTCTTTCTAAAATCTTAGCAACTTAAAATAATTTCACAGTAAACCCTACCGATTTAGCAAAATCAGAAAACTGACTATTCCCTTTACTTTACGAATTTTGCATCATGATTAAGTATAAGTTTGGTTCAAACAAACCTTAGTCATTATGTATAAAACACTACTATTACTTGCCTTCATAATTTCAACTACATCCCTCAGCTATGGACAGACGACAACACTATCAGGAAAAGTAAGCGATCAAAATACTGGAGAACCAATACTTTTTGGAAATGTAGCACTCTATAAAGAAGGAAAGCTCCTCACCGGTGTGGAAACGGATTTTGATGGCAACTACCATTTTGCAAAAATGGATCCTGGGATCTATGATGTTGAGGCATCTTATGTTGGTTATCAGAAAACTAGAA
>CALIIW010000310.1 GCA_938018185.1 uncultured Saprospiraceae bacterium | reverse complement strand
AATAGATTTCATGACTTAGAAGATAAAACTGAAAATAAAAAAGGCTTCGGATTTTTATTGTCTTATTTAAAACCACATAGAAAGTTAGTCATTCAATTATTTATAGGCTTACTTCTTGGAACTCTTTTTCAGCTGATCATACCTTTTCTTACTCAAAGCTTGGTTGATATTGGGATAGATACAAAGGACGTAAATTTTATCTATGTCATTTTAGTTGGACAGCTCATACTGTTTTTTAGTATTACAGTTGTCACATTTATTCAGAGTTGGATCCTCTTGCATATCTCTGTACGGATCAATGTGAATTTGCTTGCTGATTTTTTGATTAAGTTGATGCATTTACCACTTAGTTTTTTTGATTCAAAGCACACGGGAGATCTACTGCAAAGAATTGGTGACCATTCTAGAATTGAAAATTTTCTTACAAGATCTTCTGTTACGGTTTTGCTGTCACTAACAAATTTGGTCGTTTTTGGAATTGTGCTTGCCATCTATAGCATGAAAATATTTTTAATATTTTTGATTGCTTCAATTTGTTATATTTTATGGATTGTAGTGTTCTTAAAGATGCGGAGGGAAGTAGACGAAAAGGCGTTTTTACAATTGTCAAACAATCAAGATGCCATCTTGGATATTATCCAAGGAATGCCAGAGATAAAATTGCAAGGGTCTCATTTGAAAAGAAGGTGGAAATGGGCTAACATACAAGCTAAGTTATTTAGAACTCAAATCAGGTCTCTTTCTATTTCTCAATACCAAGATGCCGGGGCATTATTTATCACGCAATTCAAGGACATAATAATCACTTTCTTAGCTGCCAAATTGGTGATTGATGGAGAATTGACATTAGGAATGATGCTGGCCATACAGTACATAATCGGTCAACTTAATGCGCCTTTGCAACAACTAATTGGTTTTGTAAGAACAGCTCAGGATGCAAAAATAAGTATCGAGCGATTGTCCGAAATTCATAGCCTCGACAATGAAGAAGATCCGACCCTACAAAAATTAGATTTAGTACCTGATGGGGATATCAGTATAGAAAACCTAAGTTTTAAATATAGTCCCATCTCACCAACGGTGCTTCAAGACATAAACTTTATTATTCCGAAAGGTAAAACAACGGCCATAGTAGGAAGTTCGGGCTCGGGTAAAACAAGCTTAATAAAATTGTTGCTTGGTTTTTATCAAGCGAGTGAAGGAAATATTTCTATCGGAGGACATAATGTAAATTACATTTATGCTAAAATTTGGAAAAAGGCCTGTGGTGTAGTGATGCAAGACGGATACATTTTTTCTGATACCATAGCAAACAATATTGCTGAATCCGATGATTATACCAATCTTAATAAAGTTATTGATTCTGCAAAAAAAGCAAACATCCACGATTTCATACAACAACTAACACATCGATATAATACCATGATCGGTTCGAAAGGGGTTGGCATGAGTCAAGGCCAAAGACAAAGAATGTTTATAGCAAGAGCCTTATATAAAGATCCTGATTTCTTGTTTTTTGATGAAGCTACAAACGCTTTGGATGCAACCAATGAAAAAATCATCATGGAAAACCTGGAAGAAATTCTCATTGGTAAAACTGCGGTCATAGTGGCACATAGACTAAGTACGGTCAAAAAAGCGGATCAGATCATTGTACTAGAAAAAGGCAAACTTGTAGAACAAGGAAATCATGAAGAACTAGTGAAAATGAAAGGAAAATATTTTAACTTAATTAAAAATCAACTGGAGCTGGGTGACTGATTCGTGTAAACACACAAACAGGCCTATGTTTCTGAAGCTTTAAGCAAAGTAATGAGCGGGGGAAGCTTCTGAAACATCTAGAAAAACCGAAAAACAAATACAGAAATAAACAGTTCTAAAAAATGTCAAAAAAAGATATCTTATACAATCCACAAGGTCAGGAAGAGATTTCTGACATGATCGGCAATAGCCCAACATGGTTGTTGCGATCAGGTATTGGAATGATCGCTTTTGCGAGTTTGATGATTTTTGCAGCCTGTGCTTTTATCAAATATCCGGATAAATTCCAAGGAAGAGGAGCTTTGACTTCAACCAATCCACCAATAGAAATAGTCAGTAACTCTTCTGGCTATTTACAGAATATCCTAGTTAAAAATCAAGAGATTATCACTAAAGGACAGGAATTGTTTTACATAGAAAATACGGGGTCAAAACAAGATGTTGCTAATTTGGAAGCTTGGTTTAAGCAGTTTAAAAATACAAGTACCATAAACGGGTTTTCAAATTTGAGCATTCCATCAGGACTGCAATTGGGTTCCATACAAGAAGAATATGCGGCCATTACTTTGAAATTTAATGAATTTAAACAAGCAATAAAAAATGGCATCGTTTCAGAAGAGACTACAAATTTGTCAAAGGAGATTGAGAATATCGAAAAGCTTAAAATTTCCCAAAGAAGGGAAAAAGAAATTTTCAAAAAGGAATTAGAATTAAATGAAAAATCACTTGAACGAGCTGAAACGCTATTTAAAAGTGGTTTAAGTAGTTTAGATGAATTGGAAAAGATTAAGACAAATTTGCTCCAAAACCAAAGAGTCTATGAAGGGATGGAAAACGAAATCATTAGGAATGACATTCGAATTGAGGAATTAAAATTGGAAAAGATCAGACTTGGAAAGGGGAGAAATGATTTGATAGGAAATTATAAATTTAAAATAGCAGAGCTGATTTCAAATACAGAGAATAAAATTCAAAACTGGTCAGAGCAATACATTGTGCGCTCAAAAATAGCTGGAGAAATTATCTTTAAAACAGCCTTGACTGAAAATAAATTTATCAATGAAGATGAGGTCTTAGCTTCAATTATGCCAAAAGAAAATGAATTTAAATATTTATCGATTCAAGCACCAATCGCAAACCTCGGTAAGATCGAAGTAGGACAAAAAGTTCTTGTAAAATTTGATGCTTATCCTTATAAAGAATTCGGAATAGTGGAATCTAAAGTGTCAAGCATTGGCAAAATTCCAGAATTGTTGGGAGATGGAAACTCTTATTATGAAATTACAGCTCAATTTGGAGATAGCATTAAGACCGACTACAACAAAACTCTGCCTTTTAATCCCGGTATGACTGCCTCTGTAGACATCATCACGGAAGATAAAACAATTGCTAGGAGGATTTTGAATCAATTTTTTGCCTTGAGCAGATAAGGGATCAAACTAGGGTAAATTAAGTGTATAAAATACACCACAAGGGTATAATAAAATACCTGAAATTGCACCAAAAATTTATATGAAACAGGATTTTGCAAATCTCACGCTGTACCCAAACAGCTTCAAAAAGTACCAAGCACAGCATCTTTCACATTTTATTAAGATAATTCTCTCTTTAATAAATATGGAATACCTTAACTTGGGAGGTCAATTCACATTATACAAATTAATATATTAAAAATGAGAAACAACATTTTACTCTTTGTTCTTTTAGGTTTTATGCTTGCCGCTTGCACACAAAAAGTTAAACTAAGCGACGCAAAAACAACTACTTTGAACACAAATACAGAAACGCCAGATAAGGTCGTCCTTCCTGTTAATGCTAATTTTAATTATCCCAAGACCAATAAAGTTGATCATATTGATACTTATCATGGGGTTGATGTACCAGATCCATACAGGTGGTTAGAAGACGATCGCTCTGCAGAGACAGCTGCTTGGGTGACAGCTCAGAATAAGGTAACGCAATCATTTTTAGGCAATATTCCTTTCAAGGAAGATTTGAAGAAAAGAATAGAATCGCTTTTAGATTATGAAAAAGTAGGTGCCCCTTTCAAAGAAGGTGCTTATGAGTATTTTTATAAGAATGATGGTTTGCAAGATCACAGCATCTGCTATAGATATAAGATTGGTGATCAAGATAATCCAACGGTATTTTTAGATCCCAATAAGTTTTCAAAAGATGGCACAACCTCTTTGAATGGAATGTCTTTCACAGATGACGGAACACTTATGGCTTATTCAATTTCGGAAGGTGGCTCTGATTGGAGAAAGGTAATTGTGATTAACACGGAAACCATGGAAATGGTAGGTGACACAATTAAAGACGTCAAGTTTTCAGGATTATCTTGGTTAGGAAATGAAGGCTTATTCTATAGCAGTTATGACAAACCCAAAGAAGGTTCAACTTTGTCAGGAAAAACACAGCATCATAAATTATTTTACCACAAACTGGGCACGGATCAAAGTACGGATAAATTGATTTACGGTGGTGCGAAACAACCAAATAGATACATCGGAGGCTTTGTTACAGAAGACAAAAAATACTTAGTAGTATCAGCGTCTGAAAATACGGCGGGAAACCAATTATATGTGAGACCTATTGAATCCACAGGTGCATTCACTTTGTTAGAAGAGGATTATTTTTCAAGAACAAATTATATCGAAAATGTAGGTTCTAAGTTCTTCTTGTCTACTAATGTTGGCGCACCAAACTATAGGGTAGTGTCTGTTGATATTAACGATCCAGATCCTAAGAATTGGAAGGATGTTATTCCAGAATCAGAAAATGTATTGAGAGCTGGAACTGGAGGTGGATATATTTTTGCAAATTATCTGGTAGATGCAAAAACTGCTGTCAAGCAATATGACATGACTGGAAAACTTGTAAGAGAAGTAGAACTGCCAGGTATTGGTTCTGCAGGTGGTTTTGGAGGTAAAAAATCAGATAAAGACTTTTACTATGGCTTTTCATCTTTTCTATTTCCAAATACCATTTATAAGTATGACATAGCAACAGGTGCTTCTGTGATGCATGTGCAACCAAAAATTGACTTTGATCCAACACAGTTTGAGACAAAGCAAATATTTTATACTTCTAAGGATGGTACTAAAGTGCCAATGTTTATCACCCATAAGAAAGGATTAAAGATGGATGGCAAAAATCCAACTTACCTTTATGCTTATGGTGGCTTTAATGTGAGTTTGACGCCAAGATTTTCTGCTTCAAGAATAGCCTGGATGGAACAAGGTGGAATTTATGCGCAGCCTAATTTGAGAGGAGGAGGTGAGTATGGCGCAAAATGGCATAAGGCTGGAACGCAGATGCAAAAGCAAAATGTTTTTGATGATTTCATTGCTGCTGCAGAATGGTTGTTTGATAATGGATACACATCTTCTGATTACTTGGCTATCGCTGGTGGTTCTAATGGAGGCCTGTTAGTTGGAGCAACAATGTGCCAAAGACCTGACCTTGCAAAGGTTGCACTTCCTGCGGTAGGTGTGATGGATATGCTTAGATACCACACTTTCACAGCGGGTGCTGGTTGGTCTGCCGACTACGGTACTGCAGAAGATAGTCCAGAGATGTTTAAGTACTTGAAAAATTATTCTCCAGTTCATGCCCTTAAGAAAGGAACGGCTTATCCTGCAACATTAGTCACCACTGCTGATCATGATGATAGGGTAGTACCTGCACACTCATTTAAATTTGCAGCGACCTTGCAAGAAATGCACGAAGGTCCAAATCCTGTAATGATAAGAATACAAACCAATGCAGGACACGGTTCTGTTTCATTGAGTCAAAGAATAGATTTAACAGCAGATCTTTATTCTTTCTGTTGGGCGAATATGGGGGTTACACCAATATTTGAGAACTAAAGAATTCATTCAAATATTAGTAAATTTAGATGTATGTTCTGAATATCCTCAGGACATACATCTAATCTTATCTCACATCCGACATCTCACATCTCACATCTCACATCTCACATCTCACATCTCACATCTCACATCCGACATCCGACATCTCACATCTCACATCTCACATCTCACATCTCACATCTCACATCTCACATCTGACATCTCACATCTCACATCTCACATCTCACATCTCACATCTGACAACCACCAACCAACTTCCCCCTCCAAAGTATAATAAAACCCCCGCTTCGTATAAACTCACAAAATTCCTATAGTATTTAAACCCATCTTGCTTGCATATCAAACAATAGAATATGATAATAGCAATAACAATTTCACATTAAATTATTTCACTATTTAAATTCAAACTTATGAAATATTCAAATTTAATTCAATTGTCAGCATTATTAATAATGTTATTGCTTAGTGCTTGTGATCAAGGTTATTATGAAGACGAATTCTTTGAGGATGAATTCATTGAAAATAATGATGGATTCGAAGACGAATGGGGAGATGAAGATGAAGATGACGGAGACTATGGCGACGATGAAGACGACCATGATCATGGAGGTCAGAGTGCAGAAGGATTTGCCATACTTACTTCTTATGAGATTCAAGGAAATGAGATTAATAAAATCAAAGATTTTGATGTTTCAGGTCAGCATATTGGCGAGCAACAAGATTACGCCAAACACCTTGCAATGTGGGATTATTTCGCTACCCTAATTCCAATAGAAAATAGAACCTACATCACAGAATTTTTGGTCATCAACGGAGGTGGAGATTTAGGTGGCTATGTTGAGCCAATCGTTGAAGGCAAATTAGATAAATGGAGAATGGCCCTTTCGATAGATTTAGGTGGAGATCTTTCAAATGTTGATCTACAAGCTGAGTTTGCTTACGTGGCTATTCATGAATTTGGACATGTCTTGACTTTAAATCCAACTCAAGTAAAAGTCCAGAGCGAATCATCTTGCAATACCTACCACACTGGAGAAGGTTGTAGTAAAGAAAATTCTTACATAAATAGATTGTTTGATCTTGCTTGGGCTGATATTATTGATAATTACTCTGACGGAGATTCGGATCGTTTGTACAATGATTATCCAGATAGATTTGTATCTGACTATGCAGCCACAAATCCTGGAGAAGACATCGCAGAAGTATTTTCTATTTACGTCATTGAGCAAAATGTTAGAACGGGTAGTTCTATTGCAGATCAGAAAGTACAATTATTAGATGCATACCCAGAACTGCAAACCTTGAGACGACAAATCAGACAAGTGGAAGCTGTAGGTATGATAACAGATAAGCATAAAAAATACAAACCTTCTAATAAAAGAAAGTTGAACTAGAAAAAAGCCCCCTTAAAAGCATTCGAGTAAAAGCCTCACCAATTTTTGGTGAGGCTTTTTATTTATTTTTAGCAATAATTTCGCAAATGGCCAACAGCTAAAAGCCAATGGCTTTTCTTTCATCGATAAATAAAACCTTTTCGGCTAATATTCTAAACTTTTATAATAGGAATGCTCATATTTACAAGTATAAAACAATCTAACTTTTATGAGCCAGCTGAAAATTACCAATCTAAACAAAACTTATCCTAATGGCACTCGTGCCTTACATGATGTAAACCTCGAAATTTCTAATGGCATGTTTGGTTTGTTAGGACCAAATGGGGCAGGTAAGTCTTCTTTAATGCGAACATTGTCAACCTTGCAAGAGGCAGATTCGGGTTCTGCATTCATAGATGATATTGATATTCTCAACAAACCTAAGGAGGTTAGACAGATATTAGGCTATTTGCCTCAAGAATTTGGCGTTTATCCAAGGATTACCGCTTCTCAAATTTTAGATCACATTTCGATTCTTAAAGGAGTGACCAACAGAAAGGAGCGCAAAGACCTTGTGGACTATTTGCTCCAAAAAGTAAATTTGTATAAGGAAAGGAATAAAAGTGTCAAAGGTTTTTCGGGTGGAATGAAACAAAGAGTAGGTATTGCACAAGCGCTAATTGGGGACCCTAAGCTTATTATCGTGGATGAACCTACAGCTGGTTTGGATCCAGGAGAAAGAAATAGATTTCACAATTTATTAGCAGAAGTAGGGCAAGAAGTTATTGTTATACTCTCGACACACATTGTTGATGATGTGAAAGAACTTTGCACCGACATGGCAATAATGAATTTTGGAAAGATTGTCTATAATGGAACTCCTGCAGATGCCCTATCAGCACTCAACGGAAAAGTTTGGCGAAAGACAATTGAAAGGTCTGAAAAAGAGCAGTACAAAAAAATGTACAATGTTATCTCCGACAAAATGGTCTCCGGTCGACCGCAAATACACGTGCTTGCTGAAAACAATCCTGGCAATGGCTTTGTGAATGTAGACCCAAATTTGGAAGACGTATTCTTCACAAGAATTCATACTGAAACCGTATAAAACCTAAAACCATGTTCGGAGAATTTTTCAAGAAAGAAGTATTTACTGCGCTTAAAAGACCCATGCTTTATATATTCATGGGCATTGTCATGCTCTTGGTTTTCGGAGCCGTTGTTTCTGATAATGTAATCATAGGCGGCGCGGTAGGGGATGTCAAGAAGAACGCTCCTACAACAGTAGCCATGTACATCACAATAATGAACATTTTTGGTCTTATGTTCGCCACAGCTTTTTTTAATAATGCAGCTTTAAGAGATCATAAATATAAGTTTAACGAAATACTATTTACCACCCCTTTGTCTAAAGCAGGCTATTTTTTTGGTAGATTTTGCGGGGCTTGGCTGTTGTCTTGCTTGGTAATGGTGGGGATCTATTTAGGTTTTATTTTTGGTGGTTTTATAGGGCCAGCCATGTCTTGGATCGGTCCAGAAAGAATTGGTCCAATTCCTTGGAAGTCTTTTCTAAACACCTTCCTTATTTTTGTTGTTCCGAATATGTTGGTAGCTGGAGCAATCATCTTTGGTTTAGCTTCCAAGTTTAAAAATACAGTCATTTCATTTGTCGGAACCTTAGTAATAATTATAGGTTACTTAGTATCCCTGAATTTGATGTCTGATATGGACAATCAAAACCTAGCCGCCTTGTTAGATGTTTTTGGTGTGTCGACTTATAGCTTAGATACCCAGTATTTTACACCGTTTGAAAAGAATACGATTGCACCATCCTTTTCTGGTCATGTATTGAAAAATAGAATACTTTGGTTTGCATTTGGTTTAGGAATTCTCTTGCTAAACTATTTTACCTTTTCTTTTGCTAGCAAGAACAAGCGAGTGAAGATAAAGAAAGGAGAAGCAATTGCTTTACCGACAAATTTTGCAAAGCCACAAATAACTTTGACAAATTCAGGCATATCTGATTTTAGCAGTTTTTTTAAGATTAATTTTCTGTCTATTACAAAAAATACAGTCTTTATCATTTTAATCTTATTCGCTATAATACTCTTGATTACTAACCTCTGGGGAGGCTTTGAATATTTTGGTTTGAAATCTTTTCCCGTTACCTATAAAATGTTAGATGAAATCAACGGCATCTCGATGTTGTTTGTACTTATCATTTTGGTATTTTTTAGTGGAGAATTAGTTTGGAGGGATCGAGACAGTCACATCAATGAAGTAATTGATGGGACGGCTCACAACTCCATCGTATCTTTAATTGCGAAGACTTTATCCTTGGCTTTGATTGGTTCAATTGTTCACTTGATTTTAATGCTCATTGGGATATTGTACCAGGCATTTAGTGGCTATACAAATTTTGAACTAGGACTTTACTTTATAGACTTCTTAACAGGAGGTTTTATTCGATACATCATTTGGGGAGGTATATTGGTATTCATCCAAGTGATGGTCAATCATAAATACATAGGGTATTTTGTTTCTGTGCTGTTCATGTTCCTGCTTGATTTAATTTTCCTTGGTTTGAAAATTGAAAGCAAAATGTTTATGGTTGGAACTACGCCTTCTACCATGTATTCTGACATGAATGGCTTTGGGCCAGGCTTGGGCGGACATCTTTGGTTTTCTGCTTACTGGCTGTTATTTGGGATTTCCCTTTTATTATTGGCTGGTCTATTTTGGCCAAGAGGAATGAACAAGAAGATATCTGAAAGATTTGCGGTAAGTAAAAAAGCATTGGGACCAAAGTATTATTCCGTATTTGGCTTTTTTAGTATTTCTTGGATGGCTGTTGCTGCTTTTGTGTATTACAATACTCAAATTCTAAATACCTATGATACCTCAAAAGTTTCAGAGTTAGAGCAAGTTGACTACGAAAAGAATTTTAAGAAATATGAGAAGGTAGCAAAACTCAGCATTACAGATATTGTCTACAATATTGACATTTTTCCAAAGAAAAGAGGCGTCGAGATTAGAGCTGATTTGCAGCTTAAAAATAAAAATGATCATGCGGTTGATTCTCTGATTTTTACCATGAATGAGTCAATGAATCAGAAACTGACTATCGATCAATCGGACCTGATTTTTTCTGATGAAGAGGGAGAATTTTTAATATATAAATTAAAACAAGCTTTACAACCGGGAGACTCTTTGTCAATACTCGTGGAGGCAAATTATGAATCTAAGGGATTTGAAAATTCTGTGTCAAATATGAGCATATTGAAAAATGGAACTTTTTTTAATAGTGGCGCTATAATTCCAATTTTTGGTTACTCCAGTCAATTTGAAATTTCTGATAAAAATAAAAGGAAAAAATATGACTTACCAGAGAAATCTAGAATGCCTGAATTGCAATCTGAGTGTTCTAAGCTTTGTATGAAAAATTATCTTACAGGAGGATCAGCTGACTGGGTAAATGTGGAAACATTCATCAGTACTTCTGAAGATCAAATTGCCATTGCTCCAGGTTCAAAAATTAAGGAAGAGGTAATAGGAGGAAGAAGAAAGTATCATTATCAATTGGACCATCCTTCCCAAAATTTTTACAGCTTTATTTCAGCCGATTATGAGGTAAAAAGCCGAAAGTGGAATGGCATTGATTTGGAAGTTTATTATCACAAGGACCATGCTACCAATGTCGACATGATGTTGAATGCCATTCAAAAATCTTTGGAATACTTTACAGCCAATTTTGGACCATATTATCATAAGCAAGCAAGGATTATTGAGTTCCCTAGATACTCAACTTTTGCACAAGCTTTTCCAGGCACTATGCCTTATTCAGAATCTTTTGGTTTTATAATAAACTTAGAGGAAAAAGAAGGAGAGCATAAAAACAATGTAATAGAAGCAGTGATTGCCCATGAAATGGCACATCAATATTGGGCACATCAAGTGATCGGTGCAGAGATGCAGGGCTCAACCATGTTGTCTGAGAGTTTTGCGGAATACTCTTCTTTAATGGTGATGAAACAAGAAACTTCAGCGAATGACATGAAAGACTTCTTAAAGTACGATATGAGAAGGTACTTGAGAGGAAGATCGAGAGAAACCGAAAAAGAATTGCCTTTGCATAAGGTTGAAAATCAAGGCCATATTCATTATGGAAAAGGCGCTGTTATCTTGTACGCTTTGCAGGATTACATTGGAGAAGACAAAGTGAATAATGCGTTAAAAGGTTTCTTAGAGGAATATAGGTATCAAGAACCACCTTATCCAACCTCAAATGACTTCATGAGGTACTTGACTGCTGAGGTACCTGATTCACTTCAATATTTGATTAAAGATTGGTTTAAAGATATCACACTTTATGATTTAAGATTATTGGAAGCAAAGTATGTCAAAAAAGGAGATCAGTACGAAGTGAACATTGAATTATTAGCGAAAAAGAATAAGGCTACGGGAGATGGTCAACAGAATGAAGCGGCGATTGCGGATTGGGTGGATATCGGTTTTTACAAAGATAGAGATGAAAAGGAATTGATGTTTAAGGAGCGGGTATATCTTGATTCTGAAAAAACCAACCTTAGTTTTATGTTGGATACGATCCCAGCCAAGGCTGCGCTTGATCCATTAAGACTACTTATTGAACGGGTTAATGACGATAATGTGAAGTTGGTTTCGGAGCAATAAATCCTTGAAAAACAGGTTAATTGCCAAATAATTAGGTTTATCGAGCTTTAAATTTATGTTAAAAGAAGAATTTTGAATTTTTTTCAAGCATGATTCCAATATTTACGTTACATTTGAGCTTTATATTAAATTTTTAATTTTTAACAATGAGTAAAGGTACCGTAAAATTCTTCAACGAATCAAAAGGATTCGGATTTATAACAGAAGATGAAACAGGCAAAGAACATTTCGTACACATTTCAGGCTTGATTGATCAAGTTAGAGAAGGTGATGTAGTAGAGTTCGAATTAACAGAAGGTAAAAAAGGATTGAATGCTGTGAATGTGAGAGTAGTATAATTTACACTTCAATTTTAACGAGATAGGAAGCTTGTCATTTATGACAAGCTTTTTTTTTATGCAAAATTCCAAAAATCCTTCACATCTTTATGTTTGGTGTACTAGCTATATAATTTCCTTTAATTATTGTAGTTTTAAATTAAGCCATGCAAAAATTTTAAATCAACCTTGTGAAGATCCAAACATTACTTTTTTTAAACCTTAGCCTTTTATTTTTACTAGACTGTAATCAGCCTTCCTCAAATATAAATACCATAACTGATTTAATAGAAATCCCAACACCATGTAAAGAAGGTGGTGAATCAAATTTATTTGTTTCAGAAACTGGAACTGTTTATTTGTCTTGGGTAGAATACTTGAATGACTCCACTGATGCATTGGTTTTTTCAATATTGAAAAATAAAGCATGGTCGGCTCCTAAAACAATTGCAAGCGGATCAAATTGGTTTGTCAACTGGGCAGACTTTCCATCCTTGCTTGCTTATAGAGATAATGGAAATTCATTAGTTGCTCATTGGCTACAGAAAAGTGCAGAAGGAACCTATGATTATGATATACATATTTCTCAATCCCATGATGCTGGCAGAACATGGGAGTCCTCTTTCATACCTCATAAAGATAGCATCTCTGCAGAACATGGTTTTGTAAGTATGCTTGCACTTTCGGCAGATAAAGTATTTGCCACTTGGCTTGATGGTAGAAAGACCAAGGATGGAGAAGGAGATGCTATAGCACACGATCATGGGCATGATCATGACAACGCACATGCCGGAGCTATGACTTTGAGGTCTGCTGTTTTTAATAAGGCTGGAAACTTAACGGAAGAGACTGAACTAGATGACAGGGTTTGTGATTGTTGTCAAACAACTGCTGCTTTAACGGACAAAGGTGTAATCGTAGCTTATCGAGATCGTTCTGAAAAAGAGATTCGAGATATCTCTGTAGTTAGAAACATTGATAATGAATGGACGAAGCCTAAAACGGTATCCAAAGATGAGTGGTTAATTGCAGGCTGTCCTGTCAATGGGCCCTCATTGGCCGCTGCAGGCAAAAATGTTGCGCTTGCTTGGTTTACAATGAAAGGGGAAAAGTCTATTGTCAAAGTGGCTATTTCAAATGATAGTGGGGAGTCATTTGACTCAGCATTTCAAATAGATGAAGGCAATCCCATTGGGAGGGTAGATGTAATTTGGATAGCTGAACAAAACTTTGTTGTAAGTTGGATTGAAAAGTATGGAGAAGAAGCAAAAATAAAGTTGATCAAAATAAATGAAACTGGCAAACTAGGTGAATCCATGGTAATTGCTAATACGACAGCTTCTCGTCAAAGCGGTTTTCCAAGGATGGTGAAGCATGGCAATGAGATAATTATATCTTGGACTAAGGTCGAAGCGGAAAAGACAAAAGTGAAAACGGCATTTTTGAAGTATTGAATTTGATATTTATTATTCTTAGATCATAATATACAAACGAAACAAATGAGAATTCAATATGACAATAATGGTTTAGTGATTTTCGAAAGCTCATTATTCAGAACTACCACTACACTAATAATTGGAGCGGATTACCTCCTGCTAATTGATCCCAATTGGTTGCCTATCGAAATTGAATTTATAGAGAGACAAATAGAATTGCGAGGCAAGGATAAAGAAAAGTTCTTACTATTTACACATTCTGATTATGATCACATAATTGGATATGGAAAATTCAAAGGATACAAAACCATTGCTTCCCAAAATTTTATTGAAAATAAAGGTATCGCTTCTGTATTAAAGCAAATTGAAAAATTTGATGACGAAAATTATATACTAAGAGATTATGAAATTGAGTATCCAAGAATTGATATATCCTTAGCTGAAGACAAACAATCCATTCAAATTGGAGAAGATACCTATCAAATATTTCAAGCAAGGGGACACAATAAAGACTGCATTATTACTTATAATAAGACTAAAGAGATTGTAATTGCAGGAGACTACTTGAGTAATATTGAGTTTCCATACATTTATGATTCTTGGCAAAACTATATGGATACGCTAGCAATATTTGATAACTTAATAGAGAACAATTCTATAAATACACTAGTGACTGGTCATGGAGATTATACGTGCCATAAGAATGAAATGAAAATTAGAATATTGGAATCAAGAAGTTAT
>CALIIW010000309.1 GCA_938018185.1 uncultured Saprospiraceae bacterium | reverse complement strand
GCTAAGAGATGTCTGGACGAGCCTGGCCCATGATGTCTGATGCCAAAAACTTTATGCAGGCTCATGCTAGACAAGCTTTATACAGGCTTCATAAAGATCTTTCCACTCTTTCCTCCTTTTGACCACCGTTTCCAAATACTCTTTCCAAACAACTTTGTCTTGAGAAGGGTCTTTGATGATGGCTCCATTTAAACTAGCGGCAATGTCATTCGCACTTACCTTGCCATTCCCAAAATGGGTCGCTAATGCCACCCCATTATTTAATACAGAAATCGCTTCCGCTGTACTTAAGGTACTGCCTGGGGATTTTAATTTTATCTTGCCATCAGCTGTAGCTCCCTCACGCAATTCTCGAAAAATTGTAATGAGCCTTTTTATTTCCTCCGTAGGAACATTGTTTTTTGGAAGCTTAAGTTTCTTACTCGTCTTTTCAATTCTGGTCTTCACAATTTTCACTTCTTCTTCAAATGATTTTGGCAAAGGCATTACCAAAGTATTGAAACGCCTTCTCAAAGCAGAAGACAATTCATTCACACCTTTATCCCGATCATTCGCTGTAGCGATAACATTAAAACCATGAATCGCTTGAACCTCTTTGTTAAGTTCTGGTATAGGCAAAAGCTTTTCTGACAAAACAGTAAGCAATGTATCTTGTACATCAGATGGGATACGAGTTAGCTCTTCTATCCGCACCAATTTCCCATTTCTCATGCCATTTATGATTGGACTTTCGACCAGCGCTTTTTCGGAGGGCCCTTCCGCAATCAACTGCGCATAGTTCCATCCGTAACGTAAAGAATCTTCCGCCAAACCAGCCGTTCCTTGAATTAACAAGGTTGAATCTCCCGATATAGCCGCTGTAAGATGTTCCGATAACCAAGTTTTTGCAGTACCTGGTATGCCAATAAGCAAAAGCGCTCTATCAGTCACCAAGGTAGCCACCGCCACTTCTATCAATCTTCTGTCTCCATAATATTTGGTCTCAATCTCCGTCCCATCTTCCAACTTGCCACCCAATATATATTGCACAACCGCCTTAGGAGACAGCTTCCAATTCTCAGGCTTCTGCCCTTTATCCTGCTTAGCTATTGCTTTTAGTTCTGCCTTGTACTCGTCCTCAGCATGCTCCCGAAGTATATTCTTTTGACTGCTCATACGACCCTTCTATTGTGTCTATTGTGAAATCCTATTGTGTTCTATGTGGTTCAAAAAAACATTCGTTTATAAACAAATGCGTCTCTTATATGCTCACCCGAGCAAAGCTACCATAAAAGTCAATACCGTCGCAGCAAATCCAACCATAAATATATTATAAGAAATCGTAAGAAAACGATATTTCCTATCCAGTACTTGGCCTAGATAATAAAGATCCCTTGTCATATTTCCATAAACAAGTTCACTGTCTCGAAGCATACTGTCCATAGCCTCTTCATATTCTTCCAGCTTAAGTCCGACGAAGTTTCCAAAAAAAGTAATGTTCTTTTTAATGTCTTCTTTGTTTCTTACGCCAACATTCACTCTAGTGACCTTAGGTCGAGCAGAAAGTACTGCAAATACTAAAGAGGCCAAACCACTAATTAAAAAAATCACAACAGGGACCAAGACCTTTGGGTTTGTCTCTGTGATATTGCGATAAGAAATTACAGATATTAATACAGATATCAAAATGGCATTTACGGAGATCATGATGTTTGCCTTGTTATCAGCAATGGCACTTAGGTTAATGTGGTTTCTATAGTTGGTTCGAAAGAAAGTCTGATTGGCACTGTTTGGTATTCTTCTTTCGATGGATTGAAAATTGCGAAGCTGATCTACATCCCAACCTTTTGGTCCATTCAACTTATTTCTTTCTACCTTTTGTTTATAGGTTAGAATATTATTTGAAAGGATAGGTTCGTAATTGACTTTTGCATAGGGAAAATGAAATTTAGATTCAAGCAAACGGCTCAATCTTTTTTCATTCCACTCAATTGTAGGCACTTTTTTTCCTTCTTCTAAATCTAACTCCATCTTTTGAATAGAGGCAGAAGTTTCTTGATTGGAAGCCAGTTCATGTGCGTTGACTGCATCCAAAAATAACTTTTGACTTTCGCTTACCGCATAGTTGTTCTTGTCTAGTACTTTGAGACAATTGGCAACTTCCGTTCTGAGTTTCTGACTAGCCTGCTTATTGTCTAAATATTCAATGGCAGCTGTAGTAGCAGCTCTTGGATATTCTTTAGAATCATTGGCATATCCGATGTTATAAAAGATGGCGGCCAATTGAGCAGCATCTTTATCATCAGAGACTATTGATTCATTTGCAGCTATATTTTGGATTATTTCTACAACAGTAGAGGCGTGCTGATAATTGTGAAAAACAAGATTAGTATTGTGATTTGCATTGAAAAAATCATTTGCAAACGCTAAGGCTCCTTTTACTATACTTGTATATTGGTCCAAATTTGGAATTTTATTTTTTAGGTAATGGAATACAATGTGCTAATTTAAAATAATCTTTGAGCTTAGTTAAATCATCGGACTCTTGATTTAGGTATGGGTAGATTTTACCTTGTGCATGGTATAATTCATAAATGATCAGTTCATCTATAAAATTATGATCAAGAGATTGGCCGATAAGCGTAAAAGCTTTTTCTTGTTCTTTTATTTCTAGTCTTAAATAAGCAGTTAGAGCATTTAACAAACTTTCTTTTTCTTCAACCATTAATAAAGGTTGGTCCGAAATAGATTTCATTTTTTCAGCATAACCTTTTTCGTTTTTCCATACAGCTTTACAATAAGCATATGCTTCCCAAGCTTGCCCTTGATACCTTATTTCGTAATTATTTTTTATGCAATATAATGGCTCTATAGACCAGGGATCATAAGCAAGTTTGTTCTTTTTTAAGATGCTAACAAGTAGTTCGTCAAATTTTTCATAATAAACCTTCGGCTGTTCTTTTGCATTTTTGCAATAGCTAGCTAATATTTTGGCATTGACAATATGATCAAAAGCCTTTTCTTTTTTTCCTAGCTTGTGGTAGCATTTTGCTAATAGCAAATTTCCTAACAATGGGTTATTGCTTGCCTTTTGTTCTAGCTTTTTATAATAAATTGCCTGCTCAAAATCTCCTAAGAAATAATTCCATTTCGAAAGCTGAGCATAGTCTTTAGCTTCTACCTCTGATTCTTCTTTCTTTAATATTTTAAGTTTCTTTTTTAGCTTTCGCTTAACGGGTCCTTTTTTCTTGTCTACAAAAATATAGGATTCAGAATACCACCTAGCAATTCCGTTTGTGCTTTGTATATTGGGAGTAGTTTCTTGACGACAAGATTTGAAATCTTCAGATTTCAAGTTCTTTTCTTCAATGATTTGGTATTTAGTAGGACTTTTTCTAAGGATTTCTTCAATTTCAGCAGGAGTATGAAGAAATTGGCCCTGGCAAAAGTTACTAAAACCAAAGAACAACGTCAGTATATATAGGTAAAGTCGCATAAGAAGCTTTAATTAGCTTTATTGTATTACACTATTTTTTAATATCAAACGCAAATTAAAGATTAATTATGGATTTAATGGACATTTTGAAAAGCCAACTGTCTTCTACAGTAATGGATCAGCTTACAAAGCAGATTGGAGCTTCAAATCAACAACAAACGTCACAAGCAGCTGATGGGATTTTAGAGGTGCTTTTAGGAGGGATTGCTAAAAATGCTCAAAAAGACGATGGCCTTTCAGGTTTATCAAATGCTTTAGAAAAAGATCATGATGGTTCAATTCTAGATAACTTAGAGGACATACTAGGTGGTAGAAACATTCAACCTCAGCAAAAAAGAGCTTTAAATGGTTCTGGAATAGTAAAGCATATCCTAGGTGGAAATGCCGGGAATATGATTGAAATGATCAGTAAAATGAGTGGGCTTAATGGCCAACAGTCAGGTTCTTTAATGGAAAAATTGGCTCCAATTGTATTAGGTACTTTAGGAAAGCAAAAAAGACAAAACAACTTAGATATGGGTGGTTTGGGCGAGTTGCTAGGCGGTGTAGCTAAGCAGCAGCAGCAAAGAACTCAAAAAAGTCCAATAGGTGGCTTGTTAAAGGGATTTCTTGACCAAGATGGTGATGGAAAGATCATTGATGATGTAGCAGGAATGTTGGGTAGATTCTTAAGAAAATAAGCCTTTCTAGGTATTTTAAGTTTTAAATAAAAGGAGCATCGAATTAATGAAATTCGATGCTTTTTTTATGTATTTTGTAAGAAGCTGGCAAAACTTTGTTTCAAATCCCAAGAAACCTATAAGAACAAAATTACATTTTATCTCCTTAGTAGTTGAAAATCAACAATATATAAAATTTTTCTTTGTATTATTAGCTTAAATTGTACTAATGTTTGCCCCGTTTTTTAAGCAAATTGTACTTGTATTCGCTAATAGAGAGAAAATTAAACAATATGGGAGCTCTAAAATCATTCTTTAATACAATTTGCTTTTTCTTGAACTCTCAAGGAAATGCTAAAGAATTGGGCTTTCTTTTGAAGCTAAATACCAAACTACGCTCCATTGGTTTAATCGTTTTATGTTTGATGAGCTTTAACCAGCTAATTGCACAAGCAGATCTCAATGTTTATGACATTCAAAATCTGGAACCAACAGGCAATTCTGGAGATGTTTTATTCTACACTTTCACTTTAGCCAACTGGGGAGATCAAATTGCAGATGACAGTTACGAGATAGGAATGTATTTATCTCAAGATTCCTACTATAGCGATGATGACATTCAAGTAGGTTTTGTGCCAACAGGATTTACCCATATCGGAGCCACAACCGGAGTCGGAGGTGCAATCACTATTCCTGAAGAAATGGAAGGCAGTTATTTTTTATTAATAGTTGCGGACCATACATACGAAATCTCTGAAAGCAATGAAACAAATAATGTAGCTGCAAGTACTGCTACTTTGGAAATAACAAATACAGCCATTCCTTACCCTTGTGGAGAATATGCCATTTCTAATGGTTGCCCTTGGATCATTAGGGAAGGTGTATATGCTGTTGTAGAAGAAGAAGATGGAAAATTCATGGAAAGGCATTTTGACTTTGATAATGTCTTTATAAAAGAATATGAATCTCCTTATCCATACCTAAATGAAAGTACAGATGTTCCTTTTGAAGAAAACGGGATCTATTACTTAGATCAAGGCATACCGGTGCCTCAAAGTCTTGTTGATACTTATTCCTCGGGTACAAACTACTTTTCATTAAAACTAAAATTGTTTAATGGCAAGTATGTTTTGATAGCTGCAGTTTTACAAGCGCCACCAGGTAACTCAGAAACTGATATAGGTTACGAAGATGTTTACGTGTATTTAATAAATGAAAATGGCCAGATAGAAAATGAAAACCTCATACAGGAATTTGAGTTTAATGGGGAAGATTATTATGCAAACAATGAAAAGACTTATTTATCTTATAAAAAAATAATTGAAACTGTTGATGGAGGAGTAGATCTACTGTATGTGCAATCACATCGAGATGCGAGCACAAAAGGTTACCATCTTTCTCTTAGTCTACTGCTTAAACAAAGGTGGCAGAGAAACTATTTTAGTCAAAATTTAATTTTAAATCAAGATTTCGATTTTCAATCTATTTATTGTGATGGTACCAAACTAACTAATTATAGTATTTATGAACAATTAAGTTCATCTGGTAGCAAACGAAGTACTTTTGATTACTCCTTTTATCCATCTAAAATAATAAAATCTATAAGTAATAGGCAGTTTATAAACCCTGTAAGACGTGAAGAATCTTATTTGCATTATATAAGAAACACGGAACGACATGCCTTGGTTTTTGATTCAGAATCAAGTGTTACAAATGAATTGAAATTAATTGACGATAATTCTTTTATTGTAAGATCTTACTATGGTGAATTTATTTTCGAAGACTTAATTACCGCTAGTTTAAATGATGATGGTTCGATATCAATGATCTTCAAAGATGGCCTAGGTTATACTTTAAAAATTGTATGCCCTGAAGAAGCCATCTCATTTAGTGTAGAAGAAATAGAGGATATCGTTTTAGATTGTGGAGAAGAAATCCCTGAAAATCCGCAAGTTGAAGCGACCACTACTTGTTCAGGAGAAGTCATAGTTAGATTTGATGAACTT
>CALIIW010000308.1 GCA_938018185.1 uncultured Saprospiraceae bacterium | reverse complement strand
TGTTTTTAACAAAAGTTAAGTTTTTTCTTAACCTTTTCATAGGCATCAAACATATTATGGTGTTCGTCTTATTAATAAATATTATTTTTAGGATTATTTTGTAAATTAAATTTTAACATCAACATGAAAAAAGTACTTCTTGGCATCGTTTCGTTCTTTGTATTAATTGGAATGAATCAAGCACAGGTAGAACCTGATAAAGCCTTATCAAAGGCAACAAAAGCATTAAATGCATATTTCTTAGATCAAAATGGCAACGTTGACAAATTAACTGAAGCTGTTGATTTGATAGAAATCGCAACGGCGAGTCCATCAACAAACGAATCTGCAAAGACTTGGTTGGCTGCAGGTAAAGTGTACAACGCACTTGCAGAAAAAGAAATGATTGCTCTGCAGTTGGATCCAACCCACAAAATTCAAAATGTAGGTTCTGGCGTTTCAGCTTATGAGGCATACAATAATGTGTTGAAATTTGCAGACAAAAAATTCCAAACAAAGGAAGCTTTAAAAGGAATGCAAATGACGGCTAACTCTTTAGCTAGTATTGGAAACGCCCTTTTAAACTCTAAAGATTATTCAAACGCTTTTGCTTCGTTGAATACTATTCTTAACATTAACAAAGTTCAGCAAGATAATGGCATGCAAGTTACTTTAGCAAATGAAAAAGATCTCAACGATCATAAGTTTGTTACCGCTTATTGTGCCATGGCTGCAGAACAAAAAGATGTTGCAAAATCTATGTTTGGTGAACTAATAGATGCTAAATATGAAGAACCAAGGATCTATGCTTATGGTTTTAATTTAGCTTCAGAAGCTGGTGATGCCAATGCAATGGATATCTTAGATAAAGGAAGAGCTGCTCATCCTGGTGATTCAGAAATCTTGTTTGCTCAAATCAATCACTATATTCAAAAAGAAGAGTATGCAACTTTAGAAGGTTTATTAAAAGAAGCTATAGCGGCTTCACCTGAAAATCCTTCAGTGTATTCTGCTTTGGCAAATGTTTATATGAACTTATTCCAAGAGGAGTATGGCAAAAATGGTAATTCAGAATCTGCAACTGCTTACTTTGATAAGTCAAAAGATTACTACATGCAGGCTGTTGAATTAGATCCTTCATTATTTGATGTTCAATATAGTTTGGGATCACTTTATTACAACAAAGCAGTTGAGATTACTAAGAAAATGGCTGAATTGCCTATAAGTGAGTCTAAAAAGTTTGATGCTTATAAATCAGAATCTTCTAGCTTATTCAATACGGCACTGCCATTTTTCCAAAAAGCAGAAGCACTTAACCCAAATGATATCAATACTTTGATTGCATTGAAAGAGATTTTTGCAAGAAATGACGATTTTGAAAAAAGTGGAGAATTTAAGAAGAGATTGGAAAATGTTCAATCAGGGGCAAAGAATCCAACTTCTTACTTCAAGTAATAGAAAACATAACTTATTTTAGTTGCTAAAGGCGACCGATAAATTCGGTCGCCTTTTTTATTTTGCTAAAACTTTAAAATACTTTTGCTGTTCTTATAGGATAACATAACTATACATTAATACAGAAGAGAAATGAGGGATATCAAAACATTAGGTGAATTAAAGAAGTCAGGATATAAACCAAAATCAATTAAGGAAGAACTTCGTGAAAACCTGATTGAAAAGCTGAAGAACAAAGAGGAAGTATTTCCAGGTATCATTGGCTTTAAGGATACTGTTATCCCCGATATCGAAAGAGCAATCTTGTCAAGACATAATATTTTGTTTCTAGGCCTAAGAGGACAAGCTAAAACAAAGATAGCTAGGCTATTAGTTTATTTACTTGATGATTTTGTTCCGGTTGTGGCAGGATCTGAACTTAATGATGACCCCTTAGATCCAATCAGCAAGTTCGCAAAAGATCTCATTGCTGATAAAGGAGATAAGACGCCGATAAGCTGGTTGTCAAAAGAAAATAGGTATGTGGAGAAACTGGCAACCCCAGATGTTAGTATCGCTGATCTAGTGGGAGATGTGGATCCTATTAAGGCTGCCACATTAAAGCTGCCTTATTCAGACGAACGAGTCATTCACTTTGGTTTGATCCCTAGGTCACATAGATGCATCTTTGTTATAAATGAGTTGCCAGATTTACAAGCTAGAATACAAGTTTCCCTATTTAATATCTTACAAGAAGGAGACATGCAAATCAGAGGTTTTAAACTTAGATTGCCTTTAGAAATTCAGTTTTTATTTACTGCAAACCCAGAAGATTATACCAATAGAGGATCCATTATTACACCTCTTAAGGATAGAATTTCTAGTCAAATCTTAACACATTATCCTCGAACCATAGCTGACGCCTTGTCAATTACTTCGCAAGAAGCTAAGCTGACGAAAGATCAAGAAAAGGTTCATGTATCAGATTTACATAAAACAATCTTAGAGGAAATATCTTTTGCCGCGAGAGAGAGTGAATTTGTTGACGAAAAGTCGGGTGTTTCCGCAAGATTGAGTATTTCTGCCTTAGAGAATTTAGTAAGTACGGCAGAGAGAAGGATGTTAATGAATGGAGAAAAATCCACAAACACAAGATTAACAGACTTTTGGGGGATTATTCCTGCCATTACCGGTAAGATTGAGTTGGTTTATGAAGGAGAGCAAGAAGGGCCTTATTTGGTTGCTTTAAATCTTTTGGGAACCGCAGTTAAAAAGACTTTCCTTGAATATTTTCCCAATCCCGAAAAACTTCAAAAGGGAAAAGAAAAAGATCCATATGGTACAATAAGAACTTGGTTTTCGGCAGGAAATACTATTGATTTAATGAACGATCAGTCCGACAAAGCTTATACAACTGCACTTAAAAATGTTGCCGGCCTAGAAAAGATGATCAAGGAGCATAAACCAACAACAAAAGATCAAGGTGCTTATATGGAATTACTGATCCATGGTTTAGCTCAACTTGAAATTTTAAGTCTAGACATGCTTGAAGAAAATGGGATGCAATTTAGAGACATTCTAGCTGATATGTTTGATGAAGATCTATTTGATGACTTTAACGAAAATTGATTAACAAGCTTTTTCTTTTATCAATGATCTATGTACTCCTCTGCTAATTCAATGACACAATATTCTGTTTTATTTTCGCTTGAAAAGCGTACATTTGACGTCTTAAATCAAGAAAATGAGCTTAAAACATATACTGCTAATTATTTGTACGCTATTCTCTTACAGTCTCTTAGCTCAAAAAGGAACCGTCAGAGGAAATGTGTTCGATAAAGAAACAGGAGAACCTATCATCTATGGTAATGTTGTATTAAGCGGCACTACCATAGGAACCAATACCGATTTAGATGGTTTTTTCACTCTTGCTGGCGTTCCTGTTGGAGATTACACTTTAGTGGCGAGCTATTTAGGCTACGATTCTACAGCTATTGACATTAAGATTGTGGACAAGGGCATCGACTACCAGAAAATCTATTTAACTGAAGGAGGTTTTGACCTTGGAGTTGTTAATGTTTCTGCCAAGAAGGAGCAAGCGAGATCAGATGTTAGGATTTCAAAACTTACTGTTACGCCAGCACAAATTAAGTCGTTGCCTTCAGCAGGTGGAGAAGCCGATATTGCGCAATATTTATCTGTTTTGCCTGGTGTCATTTTTACAGGGGATCAAGGTGGACAACTTTACATTAGAGGAGGTAGTCCAATTCAAAATAAAGTTCTCTTAGACGGGATGACGATTTATAATCCTTTTCACTCCATAGGCTTCTTTTCTGTTTTCGAAACTGAGATAATTAAAAACGTAGATGTACTGACCGGTGGTTTTGGTGCTGAATATGGAGGAAGGGTTTCTGCAGTTATTGACATTAATACTAGAGAAGGTAATAAGAAAAGATTTTCTGGGATAGCATCTGTAAACCCTTTCCAGGGAAAGGTATTATTGGAAGGGCCAATAAAAAAGTTGGATGAATCAAATGGGGGGAGTATATCTTATTTGCTAACAGCTAAGCATTCTTACATTAATGAAACTTCTGAGTTTTTATATAGCTATGCAGCTCCTGATAGTGTAGGAAGACTTCCTTTTAGTTTTACCGATTTTTATGGAAAGCTTTCTTTCCTTACGGGAAATGGGACTAAGTTTAATGTATTCGGGTTTAATTTTGATGACAGAGTTAACTATAATGGAATAGCTGATTTGAATTGGAATTCCTTAGGGGGAGGTGTGAACTTTACATTGATTCCAAGTGGATCAAACATCACAATAGATGGAACATTGGCATACAGTCAATATGATGTTAGCTTGTTAGAAAATGACGGCAGGCCAAGAGGTTCTGCTATTGATGGATTTGTCGCAGGATTGACCTTCAATACTTTTGGAAATAATAGTGAATTCAAATATGGATTTGAACTAAATGGATTTTCAACTAATTTCAATTTTGTAAATTATTTAGATGCCACGATTACACAAGAATCAAATACAACAGAGATTGCTGGTTTTATGAAATGGAAGCAAAAGTGGGGCAACCTAATTTTGGAACCTTCTTTTCGAGCACAATTCTATGCCTCGCTTTCTGATTTCAGCTTAGAGCCTAGATTGGGACTTAAATACAATGCCACAGATTGGCTAAGATTCAAAGCTGCTGGTGGGTTGTACTCTCAGAATTTAATTAGTTCTGTGAATGAAAGAGATATTGTCAACTTATTTGTGGGTTTTCTTTCAGGTCCTGAAGAAGATATATATAAGCCTGGCAGCACAACAATTGAGACGGATTCTAAACTTCAATTGGCAAGACATGCAGTTGCTGGTGTTGAAATTGATCTTTCAGATAAAATTGAATTTAATGTGGAAGGCTACTACAAACAATTCAATCAACTAATCAATATTAATAGAAATAAATTAATTCCAACTGATCCTGATTATGCAACAGAAACAGGTGACGCTTATGGTGTTGATTTCTTGTTAAATTACAATTCCTCAGACGTGTTTTTATGGCTAACCTATTCTCTTGGTTATGTGAATCGTTTTGATGGAGAACAAGAATATCCAACCATTTTTGACAGAAGACATAATGTGAATGCACTAGCTACCTATAGCTTTGGTGCAAACAAAGATTGGGAAGCTTCTGTGAGATGGAATTATGGTTCAGGATTTCCATTCACTTTGACGCAAGGATTTTATTCTCTTGTTGATTTTGCAGGTGGTATAGATTCAGATTATGTCTCAGAAAATGCAGACCTAGGAATCATTTATTCTGAAGATAGAAACTCTGGTAGATTGCCACATTATCATAGAATGGATGTCTCAATTAAAAGAACTTTTGAGTTTTCTAAGTATACAAAACTAGAAGCTACGGCCTCTGTTACCAATTTGTATGATAGAGATAATATTTTCTATTTTGATAGAGAATCATATGATAGAGTGGATCAATTACCAATTATGCCAAGTATTGGGCTTGTTTTTCATTTTTAAATATGTATTTTTAACTAAATACTTATTGCTATGATCAGATTATCCCTACTTGGTCTCACTTTTTTGTTCACTTTTATTTGTAATGCACAAATAGATTCCAGAAATGAAAGCTTCCTATTTGACATCATTAATGATAAAGAGGCTAGGAAATTCTATCAGGAAGCAGCTTCTAGACACACTATAGGAATTACAGATCCCCCAGAAGGTCCTTTAAGGACAATGGCTGAATGGGAAGAATTGCAAGGTGTTGTTATAACCTGGGCATCTGAGTTTTCCATCCTTGGACAAATAGTCGATGCCATTAAAGAAGAAACGAATGTTTACATTGTCTGTTCAAATCCTAGCACTGTCCAAAATTATCTTGACTTTGTCGACATTGATTGGTCTAAAAATGTTCATTTTTTAGTGCAACCTTTTGATTCAATTTGGGTCAGAGATTACGGACCAAATTCAGTTTACAAAAATGATGTTGATTCTTTAATTCTTGTTGATTGGATTTATAATAGACCAGCAAGAGTCAAAGATGATGTCGTTCCAGGAAGAATTGCTGAAGAATTAGGCTTGCCATTATATGTAACTGTAAGTGATCCATACAAGTTTGTGGCAACAGGTGGCAATTTTATGTCAGATGGAATGGGCAAGGCTTTTTCATCTGAATTGATCTTAGACGAAAACCCACTGCAAGGTTTAGATGGTGTAGATGCTGTTGTGAAAGATTTTATGGGGATAGAAGAATATATTAAATTCGAAAATTTACCTCATGATTTGATTCATCATATTGACATGCATATGAAGCTCTTGGATGAGCAAACTTTAATGCTTGGTGAATATCCCGAAGGAGTTGCAGATGGTCCACAGATAGAAGCAAATTTACAATACCTCTTAAATAATTTTACTACCTCCTACGGAGAGCCATTCAAGGTAATTCGAATGCCAATGCCTCCAGCTTGGGATGGCACCTATCCAGATCAAAATGGTGACTATAGAACTTATGTGAATTCCTTGTTTGTCAATAAAACCATTTTGGTTCCGACTTATGAAGAAAAATATGATTCTACAGCCTTGAGAATATGGGAAGAGTCAATGCCTGGATACAATATTGTTGGTATCAATTGTAACTCAATAATTCCAAGATCTGGCGCTTTACATTGTATTACAAAGGAGATCGGAGTGAACGATCCTGTAAGAATTGTACATCAAGAACAAGATTGTTTTGATGAAACCACAAGTCTTAGAACTTTTTCTGCCATCATACAGCATAGATCTGGTATTAAAGATGCATTTCTACATGCTAGATCAAATCTCAACAACACCAATTCTTTTGAAAGATACAAGATGACTTTAACAGATCCTGAAACAGATACTTGGTCTGTAAGTTTTGAAGATCTAGAGGAAGGAATTTTTAGTTATGACTACTTTTTTACTGTCATAGCTAATTCCGGAAAAGAGATGAATAGACCAATGGTAGCTCCAGAAGGACTTTTTAATATATCTGATTGCTCACTTATTTCCTCGATAGATGCATCAAATATTGAAAGCCAGGAGTATCTAGATATATTTCCAAATCCAGCTTCGGCAATTACCTGTATACCTCTAGATTTGAATAGATCTAGAAATATCGAAATTAATTTGCACGATATGCTAGGTAGAAAGATCAATACAATTTTTTCAGGGGAAGCGACTAAAGGCGAATCAAAATACTTCTTTGACGCTAGCAATTATGAGGCTGGATTGTACTTGGTTGAATTTACAGATAGAGAATCCTCCTTTTTTCAGAAACTAGTTATTAAGTAAGTCGAATTTTTGATTTCAATTCATTCCGATATCACTAACAAGTGTTTTCTGAAAAACAAACAACCAACATCAACCAACATCAACAGCATTCCACTTTCTCAACTGACTAAGCACAGCTCTAAAATCTTTTGGGAGCTCCGCAACAATATTATGCTTCTCTTTAGTAAATGGGTGGGTAAAACAAAGTCTATTTGCATGAAGAATTGATCTTGCAATTAGAGGACGTTCTTCCTTTTCGGCTTTGGATTTAAATTTTCTACCTTTTATGTCAGATGCTTTTAAGTCAGTTCTAACACCGTAAATAGCATCCACAGAAAGAGGGTAGCCTATAGATTCAGCATGAATCCTTATTTGATGTGTTCGACCAGAAAGAATTTCAACTTCTACCAAAGTGAATTTTTTAAAAGATTCAAGTACTCTAAAGATTGATTTGGATTCTTTGCCTCTAGCATTGATAACCATCTTATTCTTTTGCGTCAAGGAGGAAGCAATAGGTTTGTCAACTGTTATCTCCTCTTGATACAGTTGACCATCCAAAACAGTCAAATAATATTTTTGAATGTTCCTATGTTCAAACATCATAGAAAACGCTCGATGGGCAGCAGCATTCTTTGCAAATAGAATAACACCTGAGGTTTCTTTGTCTAGACGGTGAACGGTAAATATCTCACCAAATTTGTTTTGTAAATAAGCGTGTAAACTCGCTTTGTCTGGTGCATATCGATCACTTAATGTAAGCATGCCCGGAGCTTTATTTAGTACAACTATATGCTCGTCCTCAAAAATAATATCGAAAGTTTTCTTTTTTGCCATTTAGAGCTGATTGAAATTATTTTTCTTTTTTATGAAATATTGCCAAATGATGCTCTTCTTAAAAACACCTGCTTCGTTTGCCTCGGTTGAAATTTGATTCTCGATTCTAATGGCCTTTATTTTTTTCCTTGACTTGATCAGACTACCTATAGAAAAGAATGTACTCCAGTGTGCCTTTATGATTGACCACAGGTTTGAAAACGCTCCTCTACTTAAAAAACGCAATCCTGCAAGTCCATCTAAGATCAATCTAGTCGGCAATATCCAAAGTAATTTTGAACTTGTTTGGTTTTTAATTATTGTATGAAGTGCATTTCTGAAGTTCAAATAAGTTTTTCTAGGATTTTGGTAGTCAAGTGTTCCTCCTCCTACATGGTACACAACGGAGCTTGGTTCCACCATGATTGCATAGCCAGCATTTTTGAATCGCCAACAAAGATCGATCTCTTCCATATGCGCAAAATAAGCTGCGTCAAAACCGCCAAACTTTTTGAATAAATCTGCTTTGACAAGAAAGGCCGCCCCAGAAGCCCAGAATACTTCTATGGCATCATCATATTGGCCAAAGTCTTTTTCGCAATGATCGAAAATTCGTCCACGACAAAATGGATAGCCCATGTAATCAATCATTCCTCCTGCAGCTCCAGCGTATTCAAAACTATCTTTTTGATCCTGAGATAGGATCTTTGGTTGTACGGCAGCAATATTTGTCTGAGATTTTATCTTATCTAATAGTGGACTAATGAAATCTACATCAACTTCTACGTCAGAATTTAATAGAAGATAATATGGTGTATTTAATTTTTCTAATCCCTTATTGTAACCACCAGCAAAACCATAATTTTTATCAAGTGGAATTAACTTTACTTTTGAATGTTCGTTTTTTAACCAAGAAATAGAATCATCCGTTGAGGCATTGTCTATGATTACCACTTCGCTTGAAGCTGGAAGAATTCTTATAAGGCCAGGTAAGAATTGCTTTAAGAAATGAAGCCCGTTATAATTTAAAATTGCTACGGAAACTTCAATCATTAGGATTTTATTATTTTAGTTTGTAATTCACTCAATGCAAGCAGACTATTTTTTTTATCTACAGCTAGCTGTTTTTTCAATTGTTCTAAATCAGAAAATTTAATATCGTTTCTGATGAAGCTGTGTAGTTCAATGTTCACTATTTCATCATATATGTCTTCATCAAAATTGAATATATTTACTTCAATGGTTCTATCATTAAGATTCACCATACTAGGTC
>CALIIW010000307.1 GCA_938018185.1 uncultured Saprospiraceae bacterium | reverse complement strand
CTGGAATTGGGAACTGGCAATGGCTTAATATCGATTTATTTAGCCAAGCACTTCCAGGTAGCCGTGCATTCTTCAGACATTAATCAAACAGCCATTCAAGGTTTGAATGAAAATGCTGCTAAGTACAATTTGGATATCAAGACATATACTTCTGATCTCTTTGATGATCTGCCAAAGATCAGCTTCGATTACATTTTTATAAATCCGCCATTTTATCAAAAGAAAATTGAAGACAATTCGACTTATGCTTTTTATGCTGGTGAAGACTTGGAATATTTTCATAAGTTATTTTTGCAATTGAGCGTGGAGCACTTGGATGAAACTAAGGTGCTTTTTATCCTTTCAGAAAATGCGGTCATTGACAAGATAAAGGCAGTAGCGAAGAATTATGGCTTGGAATTTATTTTGAAGAAGGACATTCATAAAAAAGGAGAATTGTTTTTGATTTATACTTTGAAGAAATTGTAGCGTAGGGTAATTGGGACACAAAGATTCGCTAAGAAGCGCAAAGTCTCGCAAAGAGTTAATATTATTTATCTTAATATCGTTGCGAAACTTTGCGCTTCTTTGTGCTCTTTGTGACCCAACTTTCACGAAGAACTATGAACGAAAAACGATGAACTAATTCCTTCATTCCGAAGCAAATCCTTCAATCTCCGGCTGTCTATACCTCAACCAAAACTTCTGCAAAACTTTCAATTCATAAGGATATTTGTAAATGCCAGAATTGTATCTAAAACCAGCAATTCGTTTCATAACTTTCCTTTGGAAGGGCGTTATTTTTGCATCTGTGGAGGTTGGATATCGTGCATTTATGACGGTCTCAAAATTCTTTACACGATCAACCATTTTAGGGCTTAGCCATGGCGTGAGCGGATTTTTTCGTAAGTCAAAATTTTCCCAAGAAGGGGAGAGCCAATCTTCCAATTTTTCTGGAAAGCTAAAGCCAGCTTCGATAATCTTTTTATATAATTCTGAACCCTCCGTTGGGACCGGGCTATACAAATAAATGATGATCTCGGTTGCAGGATTAATCTCTTTTACTTCTTTTATAAAGTCTATCTCTGCTTCTATTTGATCCATTACTTCATCTTTGCTTGGTCCAGGAAAGCCAAGTACAAAGGAGTATTCCGGCACTATGCCTACATTTTTCAGCCTTTCGGCGAAAGCCTTAATTTGAGCACCTGTCTGTTTGCCACCCTTGTCAATATTCTCCAGAATTTTATCATTGCCTGATTCTGCACCGAGAAAGATCATCTTGCAACCAGAATCTTTCATTATCTGCAGTGACTCGTCTTTGTATTTATCGATGGTGTCAATTCTTCCTTCTCCCCACCAAGTCATATTGTAAGGCGCAATTAATTTTGAAAATTCTACTGTTCTTTTTTCAGAAACAAAGAAATTGTTGTCATGAAATTCAATCGCATCGCCTCCGTAATTTTCTTTGATAAAGGAAATTTCTTGAAAGATTTTTTTTGCAGATTTCCCTTTCCATCTGGCATTGTAAATCGGCACAACAGCACAAAAGGAACAGCTAAATGGACAACCTAAGGAAGAGTGGTAAGCAATTGTTTTTTTTCCTAAATGTGTCGGCCTCAAGTAGCCTTTGATGGAATAGAATTCATCCAACTTAGCATACGGAAGATCAGGTAAGGAATCTTGATCAACTAATGTTTGTTTAGTTGTCTTAACAATCTCGCCGGTATCTGTTTTATAAATAAGGTTTTGTATAAATTCATACGGCTGATTGTGTTCAAGAGCAACTAGCAAAGCTGGAAAAGCATGATCTCCAGGCCCGTTCACCACAAAGTCAACAAATGGGCTATCAATAACAACCTTGTATTGATTGGAGGCAAAATAACCACCCCAAATAATCTTTATTGGTGGGTAGGTCTGTCGTATCCTCTTTGAAATAGGAATGGCTTGACTAAGTTGAGGGCCCGGCATGGCTGTACTAGCAAAGTAGCCAAATGCTCCAGTTTCAAGATAAGCCTCAATTTTTGGCCAGGGATCTTGCTCCCGATTTCCATCAACGATGACCCATTCAAAGATGCCCTCAATACTTGCGGCAATCTGTAAGATGGAATTGGGAATGCGATAGTTCTTATTAGAAACGGCGCGGGGGTTAAATAAGAGTACTTGCTGTAATTTCATTAAGTTGGAGCTTTTTTACCTTGTTGGCTAATAGCAATTTAATAAAAATTATGGGCTCTATTAGGAAAGCAAATACATTTATCTTACTTTTTCGCTGATGAGGAACAAAATTCAATTTTTCCCTTACTATATTTTACTTCTGACTTTCATATTAAGTACAAATAGTTGTGATGATACAGAAAGTAGAGCATCTTTTACAATCAAACTAAAATGGCATAAATCTTATCCTCAAGATTCAAATAAAAAAGCCATTATCGGTCTAAAATGGGTGATGGCTTATTTAGGGGCGGACTTGCCTTCTGGATCAGAATCAGACAGTTTTCATTGGTTAGGGGACGAGGTTTTTGAACTAGACCTTCGCTACTTAGGTTTCAATGAGGAAGCCATGGAAGTTTGGCAAGTCTTGTTGAAAAAATATAAATCTCAAAAAGCTTATAAAGAAAAGGGGTATATGGATCTCGGGAGGTTTGTACTATTAAGTTTTAATAGCAGTTGGCATTATTATGCGATCACTGGGGTAGCAAAAACTTATGATGATTTTAAAGCAAGACATGAAATTGAAGAAAAAATTGATTGGGTGATACAAGCAAAAGAATCTTGTGTATCACCTGGATATAGATTGATAAATTCTTCTGGCCAACATGATCTGGAAACAATCACTCACATTGCAAAAGAAGGAAAAGGAATATCCTTGGATGACTTTAAGTCAGAAGAGTTTGAAGTATTTGATTACATGCCCAATGGTCAGCCTAGATTCGCGATTTATGGTTTAGATGGAAAATTACGGGCTGCCGCTAACCCTGAGATAAGTGGTGCAGGTAAGCCTGCTAAATGTATGTGGTGTCATGAGTCACAAGTTTCGGCTACATTTATGGCAAAGACAGATACAGATGGTTATTTAAGTTTGCTAGAAGTAAATACAATGGTGATGCAGCAAAACGAACTGCTGATGCAATTTCATGATCAACGAAAATCTGATTTAAATTTTTCAAAAATGCATGAGCATGAATTGGCAGAATTAATTTATGTAGGTTTCTCTCATCCGGATTCAACAAGAATTTCTTCTGAATCAGTTAAGAAAGAAGGTTTAAATTTAGATAAACTAGAATTTCATTC
>CALIIW010000306.1 GCA_938018185.1 uncultured Saprospiraceae bacterium | reverse complement strand
TATGATGATCAATGGATGTCTTATTGTGGGACTGAAGGCTATGTAGAAGTTGAAGATACTGTGTGTCTTGAAGTGTGTTCGGAGTGCGCAGATATAATTTTCATGGTTGATTTGTCAGCCACTGTAGATGATATCGAATTTGCAAGTATGAAAAACGATATAGTAAGCACAATTCAAACCTTGGATGCTAGACCTAATGGGGATTACAGATATGCAATTGTATATTTTACTGGCAGTGCAGAAGTGATTATTCCTTTTACTTCTGATGCAAGTGAAGCCATGGATTTTCATGACGAAGGCCAATCAGGTGGCACAAATGTAGATAATGCATTACATAACGTTGAAGGATTTATAGATGATGGAACATTAAGTTTAAGAGCATCTTGTTTGTTGAACATTCCAATATACACGGACGCAGATGATAGCCAAATGGATGGATCTGGGGATGATTTTACTTTTTCAAATGCTATCAAAGAAGATAAGAATGCTATTTTAAGCATGCTAAGGTATAGAGATGGAAGCAACACTCTTGCTGATCAAGAAGGAGCAGCAGTAGCAAGCCCAGGTTGGACTTACACCGGTGTGGTTGATAATAATAATTATGATTCTGATCAAACACCAAGAAGATTTATTCCAACTGATTTTCATGATAATTTGCCTTCTATTGCTGTTCAGATTAATTGTTATGACCTTAAACTTCCTTCTGTAATATATGATCCGGTGCTCTGCGGTATAAATGATGGAGATGTTATCAATCCTTATTTGAATGGCATAAAAGGAAATTGGCGACCAAAATCTTCTTATGCATATGAGAATGTAGCAAGGGAACAAGCTGCTGTGGCAAATACTGGAGGGATAAGCTTAAAAGACCAAGGGCATTTCAGTGAGTTTATGCAATTTTGGCAAAAGCCTGCTGGGGATGATCTTTGGACAGCTACTAACAAAGATAAGTATACTAAGACTAAAGAAATTACAATTTACAATCCATATGGTGAAGTGCTTGAAGAAAAGGATGCACTAGGTAACTATGCAGCAGCTCTATTAGGATATGATCAAAAACTTCCAATTGCTGTGGGGGCAAATACAAAATATCAGGAAATGGTTTATGATGGATTTGAAGAGTATAAATTCTTTTTGGATAACAGTTTATGCCATGCCAACTATCATTTAGATTTTAATTTTGATGATGACATGATTACGGATGAAGAAGCTCACACAGGTATGTATAGTCTAAAAATCGATAATGTAGATGGAATTAATTGGGAGATAAACTGTACTGATGCAAATAATATGGCGAATAATTCTTGTCCTTATGAGATTGATCTTTGTAAAGATTGTCTTCCGCAATTTGCTCCAGTGTTTAATAATGCTCCAGATGCAGAAAATAGATTTGTTTTTGATTGTTGGATAAAAGATGAAGGAGGGGATGCACAGGTACTTATAGAGTTAGAAGATAACAATCAGGTCACTTATACTAATATAATGACCCCATCAGGTCCAATAATAGATGGATGGCAAAGGGTTTATGGTTTTTTCGAATTGGTACCAAATACAAACTTCATACAGATTGATTTTGAAAAAGGCTCTGGATCATCTCCGGCTTATTTCGATGATATTCGTGTTTATCCATTTGATGCCAATCTAAAGTCGTTCGTGTACCATCCTTCTTCATTAAAATTAATGGCTGAACTAGATGAAAATAATCATGCTTCTTTTTACGAGTATGATGATGAATGGAATTTGGTGAGAATTAAGAAAGAAACGGAAAGGGGAATTGTCACCCTTCAAGAAAGCAGACAAAATCAGAGAATCGATAGAAACTAAATATTATGAAAAATATAAGACTAAAAATAAACACGCTATTTGTTGTTTTATTAATGACAGCAACAAGCCATGCTCAAAATTTAAATTCATCTCTTGAAAAGATTTATGATAAAATTGTAAATGCAAAAGAGATTCATCTTGAAATCGACTTGAAAGCTTATCGGTTAGATAATCAAAAGCAAGTGATTGATAAAGGAAAAATGATTTATGTCAAAGATAATGCCGGCTATTATTTTAAGACATTAGACTACGAAACTTTTATTGAAAATAATACCGGTTTAAAAATCAATCATGATGCTAAACAGGCTTACCTCTTTGAAATAGATAATACATCCAAGGAAGAAGAAATGGATCTTGGGATGAATAGTTTAAAAGATGCTATCACCAAAATGCAAGATTCAAAATTCAAAGTGGAAGAAAGTAAAAATGGAGATAAACAAATCTTTAAAATATCTAAGTTGGGGATTGTGCAGATGGAGCTTCACATTAGAAAAGATAAGTTGTTGAAAGTTATTCATTATCCAATCCAAAAGGTTGAATATAGAGGGCAAACTTTACAAACAGTTTTAGTTATGGATTACAAATATGTAGAGAAAGGGAAAAGTCGTACGAAACAGTTGGATCTCGTTAATACATCAACAGGAAAATTCAATTCAGAAAAGTTAAAATCTTACCGATTGAAGGATATGAGGACAGAAAGGTAGAACAGGAATCACTGCTTTAAAAATTTTATCAAATAGTTTAAAAATTTTATCATGAGAAATATTGCAAAACATTTCTATGGGATAGTAATATCTATGCTTCTGCTTACGTCAATTGAAGCTCAACATTATACAACGATTCCGTTAACAGGAAACGATATTTCAACTGCTATGGAATTGGATTTTAAGGATCCTATCTGCTCAACTTTTGATCTATGTTCACCTGCGATGAACATATGCTCTTATGAGTCCTATGTAGAATTAGGCATCGGTCCTTTAACAGATGAAACAGTAACTTATGCTACAGGAATTTACAAACTCATTGTAGAAATAGAAGTGGATTATGTTGAGGATCCAGATGTTTTAGTGCCGAATGAAATGCATAGTCTTGAAATAGAGTTGAATGCTGAAGGGGGTGTCTTTAAAAACATTGATCGAATTTATATAAATGGGGGAATCGATATCAATGTAGTAATTACCAGCGTAAGTTTTACTGATCCTGCTGGTGTAGTTGTTAATGATATTCCTGTAGAAGCTTATTTAACTATTGGTGCAGATGTCGAAAGATTTGAAAATTTGAATACAGCTTTGAAACCGAGCATAAATTTTCCAAGTGCTGGTGCAGACCCATCTTTTGCTTTGTCTTGGGATGCCATAGATGGAGCTGAATTTTATGAGCTAGAGTGGAGCTGGTATGATACAGAAAGGGTGTTTACAAATACTACCACATATGATAAGTATGATGATTTTAATTTTAAATATAATTCTACAAGAGTAAGAATTTCAGACAACTCTTATGAGATTGCAAATCTATATAGGGTAGGAGCTATCATTGCGAGAGTTAGGACAGTTGGGCGGAATAGTGATTGCGAAGAATATGTATTTGGAGATTGGTCTATAGGTGATGAACAGGATTTTGATGATTTAACAGCTGGTACGGATTATTTTTTGGTGGATGGTCATTTGGAGGGGTTTAATTGGGACTCTGAAAAGTCATTGGCTGAGGAAGGAAAAATGAATGACTTAATCTCATATTTTGATGGAGGACTAAAAGAAAGACAAAATGTTTCTAGGATCGAATCGAAAAATCTTGCAATTGTAAGTGAAAGTTACTATGACCATATAGGTAGAGCAGTTATCCAAACTTTACAAACTCCAGTAATAGAAAATAATGAATATCGGAAGGAAATAAGTTTTTATGATCAATTGAATAAGGTTAATAGCATTCCTTTTAATAATGAACATTTTGAATCTTCCACTGATTGCGATTTAAGTCCTGCTCCAATGGATGAGAAAGGAAATTCATTGTATTATTCTAGTAGTAATCCAATTTTAGATAACCATCAAGGATATTTACCAAAGGCAAATGGCTTTCCATATGCTCAAGTTGTTTACACACAAGATAAAACTGAGAAGATAAGTAGACAAAGTGGTATAGGAGAATCTTTTAGAATTGGTAGTGGAAATGAGACAAAGTATTATTATGGAAAACCTGAACAGTATGAATTAGATCGATTATTTGGGAATGATGTTGGATACGCTGAATACTATGAAAAGCACATGATGGTAGACCCAAATGGTCAAGTATCTGTTTCTTATATTGATAATAATGACAGATTAATTGCAAGTGCATTATCTGGTTCAAGCCCAGATCAATTGATTGAACTCCCAAATATAAATGACTGGACTAATATCTTTGATGTAGTAAGTGATGTCTTAACTTACGATGAAGTGAAACTTAATGGAACTAACCAAGCGCATTATTCTGCTAATAAAGGATTTTTAGTTTCAAGTGACAACACTGATTTTACTTACGATTATACTTTTTTGCCTCAGGATTTTGAAGATCCTACTTGCGCACCAAACGTTTGTTTTGACTGCGCTTATAATTTAGACATTACCTTATATAATGAGTGCAATCAAATTGTGATAGAAAGTGATGAAAATAATCATAATGAAATTGGACCTAGTATAGTTGATGAAAACTGCGAAGATAACGGGACGCATAGTTTTCAGTTAAGCACTACTCTTGATGTTGGTTCTTACAATATAAATAGAGAATTGTCATTGGATCAAGAAGTCATGCAATTGTATGAAGAGATCTATGTGGATAATTATGAATGCGCTAAAACAGAAGTGGAAGTATTTGATTCACTTATTGTTTCTGCAATTGAAAATTTTGAAGGCTGTATTGATCAACAGTGTTTGAGTACATGTATGGCTACTTTGAATGTGAATGATTATTTGAGTGACTTAGAAGGATATGTTGATGCGCTCTCCAATTGTATAGATGAAAAGATTGAGGGAGGTGAATGTGTACAAACCACTTTAGAATCAGTAAGCGCTTGTGAATCATTAAGACAAATGATAGAAGCTGATATGCGTCCTCATGGCCAATATGGAGCAGTAGTCGACTCAGTAAATTACAGCTATGATAGAAGTTTATTGCCTTGTACTTCTATATACGCAAAAGAAAACATATTCGATAATACAACTTATGAATCAATATTGGCTGGTCAAACAATAGAGATTAATGGAGGAAGTCACTTAGTTGAGGACCTTAGTCTAAGAGATCTGGCAGAGAATTTTGATGATGACTTATTAGCATTGTTAATTCCCTACCATCCTGAATTTGTCTTTCTAGAATACTGTGAAAATGTAAATAATGCAAGCATCACATACGATGAAAATTTATTGATTTATAATCAAGAAGATGCAAGAGTGAATGGCTATATGAATCCATTTGGTCAAACAGGTTTTGGTTATAACAACATAGGTGGGAATACAGGAGTCATTGTTTCTGGAGCAATTGCAGAAGGAGATGCTGCTGAAGTACAAGCTTCGATTAATGCATTTAAACTAGATATGCTAAAATTTCCAATCCATTCTGGAAATCCAAATGATTATCCAGCATATTCTATTTGGGATTATGCTTACATGGGTGCTATCGCCTCTTTAATAGACTTAGAGGCTATGAGAATGGCAAATGCTTTACCAGCACCTGGGCAATGGGATGAGGCATATGGCAATGCCTTATGTAGTTCCGAAAAATACTGGGAAGTGTTTCGAGGATTATACATGGGATTAAAACAAAAACATAGTGAGTCAATAATAGAAGAATATGTTAAGGATTATTTTATTTCAAATCAATCCTTTGATTATGCTGAAGACATCATTAATTCTGATTGTTATGGCGAAGACTATGGAACAAGCTGTGAAGGATGTGATACTTGGAATAAAGTAGAACAGAGATATTATAGATATTCAGACCTAATGGATGATAACGGTGATCCGATTGATGAGATGGCAGGAGGACCAGGATTGAATGACGCTTTGGATAATCCTGATGAGGATGCCATGTTAGCAAATATGGAAGCTTATTGTACAGAAACTTGTGAAGGCTATCGTGACATGTGGAGAAGGGAGTTGCAGACTTGTGTGAGTAGTACTACCTTAACTGATGTTGAATTAGAACTATTACTAGATGACTTGGTAGAAGTCTGTGAATTTGGTTGTGATGCGGAGAATCCATTGGGTTCTAATGAAAACCCTAAATTTCCGGAAGAAGGGCAGTTTGCAGATTTTAAAGAAGTATTTGATACGCATTTGACAACTTCTAAAGATTGCGATGAACTATTATTATCAGCCCCTGGTCCCTATGGCAAAAGCTTATTTGCAGGTCAAGATAATTACATTGATGATTGTGTATGTGAAAAGTATGATCAGATCTTTGAAGATTATAGTGTAGGAATTTCAAATCCTAATTTAAACGACTTTATCATTTATTTGCAAGATAACTATGGAACTAGTTTTGAACTTGATCAAATAGCAGATTTGGATTGTGCCTGTCGGCAAATAGATTCTGAATTTTTGTTAGAGAAAGCTGTGAGTAGGTATGCTATTGAAGCGCCTTTTGATTGTACGGCATGCGTTGATTGCGATCAAGTTTTGGAATTGTTTGAAGAATATATTGATAGCGATGACAATCATTGGGGGGGTATTTCAACTAATATCCTAGTTAAGGATGAACAACAAAAAGCCATGACCAATTGGCTCAATCACAGACTTGGGTTTAATCTAAGTTTTACAGAATATTGGGATTTTCTTATCCACTGTGGTGTAAATATCAATCATTCAGGTTCACGACCTGCTAATTCTGGTTGGACACTCATTGGAGATGGTAAATTGTATAATAGATTTGTCCCTATAGAGGAAAAACAAATCACAAAGAAAAAAGAGAAGAGTAATAGGAGGTCTGGAGCTTCTGGGGAGAACCCAAATCTGACTTTTTCACTAAAAAAACTTGTTAGTGAGGCTGAAAAATGTGAGATAATAAAATACGAATACACAATTGTCAACAATGGATCTGCAACTGCCAATTTTTCCTTTTATGATGCGCTTCCTCCAGGTTTCGAATTTGTGAGCACTCCTTCTAATTTATTTGGTGGTACTGTAAATGCTACTCCTAATAATATATTGAGTATAGATGGCATTGACTTAAATGCAGGAGAAAGCATTACCTGGGTAATAGATGTGGAAGTGAACTGCAATATTTTCCAACCTGGATTTTATTGTCACCAAGCGGAACTTTTAGAATATAGTTATACAACTTACTCTGATGATCCTGAAACAATAGATCCTTCAGATGAAACATGCATTTTCGTAAATTTTGATGATCCTTGTGCTGGTCCTAAAGAGAATGAAGAAGATATGCTTACTTTATTCAATGAATTGATAAATGTTATGGGGCCTAGTTGTAATTACCCTTATATCATTCCTTTTAGTACTTTAAGCAGTTTAGGTCTTGGAAGTAGTTTGAATCTTTGGCCATACTATGACCTTGCAAATTTAGAGTTAGAAATTTTAGATCCGGCACTTAATAATGGTGAACTCGTCATTAACCTAATAAACGCCTGTGCAGTAAGTGAAATTTTATGTTCTGTTTTTATAAAAGGTTATGAGCTTTGCGATATCCAGGAGTTCATTTCAATTTCGCCAAGTATTTACCTTGATGAGAATGGCAATTTTATGATGATTGCAGTCGTGATTCTTACAACAGGAGAAGAAGTGAGCATAACCATATGTAGTGGCTGCTACGACTTGTTTCCATGTGATAAGGAATTGTTATGCAATAGATCAATATTTTTTGCTGGAGTATTAGAAGATGATTGTACAGATTACTTATTTGATCTGTATGCATTAGAGGCTCGAACTCAAGTTGAAAATGAGATCAATAATGCACGAGAAAAATTCAGATTAGAATATCCTGAACAATGCATGGACGAACAAGATGAGTTGATACAAACATTTACAAATAGAGAATACCATCATACACTCTACTATTATGATCAATCTGATAATTTAGTAAGGACTGTTGCTCCAAAAGGAGTTCAATATTTGACTAATACAACACAAGTAGAAAACCATCGGGCTAATCCTGCTTATAATCCTGCTTATCCTGCAAATACTTTTGTCACTAATTATCAGCAAAATAACTTTAATCAAACCATAAATGCCGATATTCCAGATGCTGAAGAAGAATTATATTATCACGATGATTTAGGAAGACTTATTATCTTCCAGGATGGACGACAAAGAACATTTTCAAAACCTAGATTTACATATGTCATTCATGATGAACAAGGGAGAGTTATTGAAACAGGAGAGGTGGCAACTTTGGAAGCAGTATCAAATGATTTTTCTGGAGATTTTCAAGCTTTTACTAATTGGGTTTATGCTTCTAACAATGATCACTTTGATGTGAGTATAAGTTATTATGATGAAAATCTATTTGACCAGATAACAGGAATTGATGTTGATACTTATTTTGATAGTCCAAGAAAATATTTAAGACAGAGATTAAGCAGCAGTCTTTACTATAATGATTTTGAACCTGGAGATTTAGATTATGACCATGGAATGCACTATGATTATGATGCACATGGAAATGTCACAACATTAATCAATGAATATTCTAGTTTAAAATCAATTAATCAACATTTAAAAAGAATTGATTACAATTATGATATCGTTTCAGGCAAGGTTCATAAAGTATCTTACCAGTCAGGTCAAAATGACGAATACTACCATAAATATTTATACGATGAAGACAACAAGTTGATTGAAGTTTTTACCTCTGAAGATGGTAATATCTGGGACAGTGATGCAAGTTATGAATATTATGATCATGGTAAGATTTCTAGAACGGAATTAGGTAATTATAAAGTTCAAGCATGTGATATAGCTTATACTCTTCAAGGCTGGCTAAAAGGTATTAATTCTGGCACTTTGATTGAATCTCGGGATATTGGAAAAGATGGCTTAGTCAATGGAGTCAATGCAAAAGTTGCACCGGATGCATTTGGGTACCATCTAGGTTATTATGCAAATGATCCAACAAATCCAAATTTTACCTCTAGTGATTATGATGCAATTGACCCAAGTTTAAATTCAGTAAATCACTTTTTACCTACTGAGCCTGATGGCCTTCCTAATCTTTATAATGGAAATATTAGGTCATCATTGTTTTCAATGATTAGGCCAGATGGCACTATGATGGCAAATACGCCAAATGTATATACTTATGATCAACTTCAGAGAATCAAAGAGATGCAAAGACATGCATCTGTAGATCAAACAACAAATTCCTGGTCTAATTCACCTGAAATATTTGACTACAACACGAACATGAATTACGATGCAAATGGAAACTTAACAAGTCTTTATAGGAGGACCGAAAATGGTCAATTCATTGATGCATTGAATTATACTTATGAAAATTACTGGACTAATAATCGATTGGATAGGGTAACTGATGGTGTTGCTTTAACGGCTTACGATAACGATGTAGATAACCAAATAGTTGATAATTATGGATATGATGGAGCTGGTAATCTAATAAGAGATGAGCAAGAAGGTATTAATAATATAGAATGGAATAGGCAAGGCAAGATTGTTTCCATATTTAGGTCAGCTACTCCTACAATGTCTAACCCAAATATTTATTATGAATATGATGCAGATGGAAATAGAATAGTGAAAAAGATTCAAAAAGGTTCTGGACCTTCTGATTGGGAGTATCGATTCTATATTCGAGATGTAAAAGGGAATATTCTTAAAATATATAGTGCTACAGATACTAGTATCCCAAATTCTAGTTCATTAGAATTCTTATTTGAAAATGAATCCCATCTATATGGTATTGGTCGTCTTGGGGTTAATAGTACAAGTATTCCAGGAGTAGACTTATCAACTTATGTTCAAGATGATGATAAATTTATTAGAAAATCTGGATTAAGAAATTATGAATTAAGTAATCATCAAGGGAATGTGATGAGTGTCATATCTGACAATAAATTGTTGTCCTTATCAGGGAATGCTTTACCTAAATATAAGGCGGATGTTATGTCTGTTACAGATTATTATCCTTTTGGTTGGGAAATGCTAGGTAGAACAGAAAGTAATGATTCTTATAGATTTGGTTTTAATGGAAAAGAAAAAGATGACGAAGTTAAAGGTAGCGGTGCTCAATATGATTATGGGTTTAGAATTTATGACAGTAGAATAGGAAAGTTTTTGAGTGTTGACCCTCTGTCAAGTTCTTACCCTTGGTATACTCCTTATCAGTTTGCCGGCAATTCTCCAATTGCATTTAATGATCTAGATGGTTTGGAAGAGTATCACTACATGCTAACATGGGATGAAAATGGAGAAAATCCAGTTTTAAGTTTGGAAAGCATCGAGTACAATGATTGGGGAGATTATGTTTTTCCGCGGTCTCTATACATAAATGATTACTACATTGGAGACAAAATTTTTTCAGAAGATGCGATTCATGAATTGGCACAAGCTTATTCAAAATTTACTCAAGTCCAATTTGAATCTATGAAAATGGCTAGGGCAATTGCTGACGCGGAAAGGAAACAGGCAGATGAAGACTACCATGCATATATAACAGATATAGCTTACATGAAAGGTGGAGCTCGAATGGGGAAAGCTAAGGCGAAAACGGGTAAGGCGAAAAGCAAATCTGGAAAAGTTTCTTTTAAATCTACTCCTGCGTATAAGAAAATGCTAGAAGGTATTAGGTTTGGAAATTCATTCTTTAAAAGGATGCAACTACAGTTTGGAAATAAAGTTGTTAAAAGAGTTAGGTTGGTACCTCAAAATAGTAAAGGTAATATGGTCGATGGGAAAATAAATAATAATGTAAAAGGGAATAGAACAGATACCGATACATTAAAACTAAACGATGATGGTAAAACTTTTACAATTTATGAAGCTAAATTGACTACAAAATCAGGAAAAAGTACCGGGCAAAGAAGATCTCAAAAACATGTTGAATCAGGCAATCAAAAATTTGAAGTAAGGACTCCATTTGAATTAGATGGGGTCAAATTTAACAAAGGTGATATTATCACTGTAACCAAATATCAAATAGAATATAAATTCCAATAAGAAGTAAATTTGATTTAACTTTATTTATTTTTAACCTTCTAAATTGTTTTTTATAAAAACATTTGATAAAAGAATTGTTATGAATACAATAAAGGAAGAAAAAAAGAGAATAATTGAAAGATTAGAAAATCTAAAAGTTCTTGAAGAGTTTAAATATGTGAAATCAAAATCTGCTTTTGTATTAAAAGGAAATGGGTTGTCGAAAAGATTGTATTTAGAATGTTACGTAGGTGCAGACGAAGATGGATTTGCTCTAGAAATAAAACCTTATTTTGGAATTCAGTTTGTTAAAGTACAAAAATCCTTATCAAGGTTTTATCATGGTGCTAAAAGTGATTATAATTCAAGAGATAACTATTTTGTATTTCCTAAGTATGATACTGAGCATCAGTATAATATTTTGTTTTCAAAGTATGGCGGTGATACATATGAATCCTCCTTTACTGAGCTCGAAAATATTATAACTAAACAAGCAATTACTTTTTTTAATACTTTTGATTCGATTGAAAATTTTTATAAACAAGTAACTAAAAATATTTTTGATTTTATTCCATTTGGTGGTGGTGGTATTTGGATTTTTGAACAACTGCTTGTTTCTAAGCTAGCTGATGTCGAAGGCTTTAAAAAACTTGAACCATTTTTACATGATTACCAAAAAAAGTTGTTTGATGAAAAAGAACCAAATGCTGAAATTTATTATCCTAAATACAATGAAATAGTAAATTTCATAAAAGAATTATAAAAATAATTAAATCTACTTCAAAGAGGTAACTAGCCAGTAGTTACCTCTTTTTTGTGGTGTAGGAAGAAAAACCATCTTATCAAATAACCTCCTCATAATCACTTAATAATCCATTCTATAAGATTCCTTCTTCCCTTTCTAAACTAAAAATTTAAACACCTGGAAAACTTATACATTTGTTCAGAACAATTTTTTTAAAGTGAAGCAGTTGTAGGATAAAAATTTAGAATAAATAGAGACTGTTCCAAAATATAAAGCAGACTCTATTTTTCTTTAAAATTAACCCACAAAAGTGCTCAAAAAATTATTGTGTTTAAATGTCCAAATTGTCCAAATACTTAACAAATGTACCCCTTCACTTAACAAGTGATGATAAAATAAAAGCACTTCTTTTAGTTTCATATGATGAATAAGATTATCAATATTTACTGCTAAAATTTCCGTCACGTTTCCCTGTTATTGGCTCTTTACTGGTTGAAAGCTTGAAGTTATCAAGCTTGTGTAGAACCAGAAATTATGAACCATTTAAGTACGATAATCATACAAAATGAATTGAATGCAAAAGAGCATTTATTGCAAACGATTAACAACTTTTTTCCTGATTTGAAAATTGAAGGATATGTTTCACGATTAGAAAACTCGAAAGATATCATTAGGGATATACAGCCTCATTTAGCAATCATCGATCTCGATGGAGAAAGTAATTTCGGTTTTCAATTTTTAAAAAATTTGAGAAGAATAAGCTTTGAAATTATTTTCACATCCAGACAAAAAGATTTTGCGCTAGAAGCCTTTAAGTTTTCGCCAGTCGATTATATTCTTAAGCCTTTAGAGTTTAAGAGTTTGAAGAATTCTATTCAGAAAGCAAGAAGAAGGATAAAGGAAAAAGAAAATTCAGTTTCCTTTGAGAATGAACGTTCAAAAAAAGATCTAAATAATTTTCTTCGTATTTCTAATTCGGATGGTGTTAGATTTATAAATCTGGATGATATCATCAGGTTCGAAGCGGATGGTGTATATACTAAAATATTTCGTTCTAATGGTAAGCCAATATTGAGTTCAACCAATTTGGGTAAATATGAAAAATTGCTGTTAGAAAAATCTGATCAAGCATTGAGTAAATTTTATAGAATACATCACAAGCATCTTGTTAATTTAATTCATATTGAACAGTTTTACAAAATAAAAAACAGTATAAAACTGCTGGATCATACAGAAATAAAAGTTGCGCAAAGAAGATTGAGCGGCTTCAAAAAAAGAATGCGAAGTTAATTTTTATAGAAATATTTTCTTCCGAAAAAGAGAATTAGAAAAAGAATTATTCCTGTCCCAATCAAATATTTCCATTTTTTATAGAAAGGAGTCGGTGGTGAAAATTTTATAGACGAATCTGATCCAAATAATGCCCAGTTGGACCAGTTAGATGGTATTCTTTCAGATGGGCTACTAAGATTGTCATTGCTTAAAAATTCAATCTGTGCCAATTGTAATGCCTTAGCTTTATGATGACCTTCTAATAATTTATCATAGAAAAGATTAATTATTTTGTAAGAAATTTTATCTGGTGTATTCCAATTTGAACCCAGGACTGCTTTTGCACCTGTTTCTGTAAAAACTCTGGCCATACTGAATTTACCTTCGGAATTAATTGCTTTACCATTGTTCGTGTTACACGCAGACAATACAACAAGTTGTGGTTCGATATTTAAAGATTGAATGACTGAATAATCAAGTTTGAAGGATTGACTTGAATCTTCATAGACTGGGATGTAGCTATTGTTATAATTGTCAACATCAATTACACAATGACCAGCAAAGTGAATGAGTTGATTTTCTATAAAGCTATTTTTTACAGATTTGAAATCTGCGTTTTTATTGATAAGTATTTTAGCTTGTATCTTAACCGCTACATCTTCTGCCTCTTTTTTAGCATATGGAAGTTCATTTAAAATAATATTCTGGCTTCTTTTAGGATTATTTTTTTCGACAAGATCAATTTTTTCCAAGTCATAATCTTTATAACTTAGTCCAATAGAAATACTGTTATTAATAGGAGTAGTTTGTTCTATAAAGTGCTCTATTTTATTAGTGTATTGCAAATAACTAATAGCGAATTTAGAAAGTAAAAGATCATCTATTTTATTCCATTTGGACTTTGACCTTAGAGGAAGATTGACAAAAGAAATTTGATTAATGTGCTGGCAGGGAATAATGATAAGATGATCTACTTCTTCTTGTTCAATGTTTTTTAAATTTGGGCTTAGAACGGTTTCAAATATTTTACTTCCTGCATTAATAAATGTTTTTTGTTGGTCTAATTTTTCATCAAGAACTTCTTCATTACTCTGCAGTACTGCACTATATTTATTAAGTGCATCTATGAATGATGTATCTATTTTGCTCCTTGTTACAAACTCGTTGTTGTTCGTTATTGTAAAACAAGTCAAATTATCTTCCGCAAAGAAATAATGGAGAAGTGCTTGGCCTTTCTTAAGATGCTTTTTTATTTCTGATATAGATATAGGATTATACGCTTTAAGATTTTTGATTCTAGGAAAGTTCTTTTCCATTTCTTTCTCAAGAATATTTAGAGAGTCCTTGATGTTTAAGAACTCAAAACCACCTAAGTTGCTTTTTGCAACCAATTCGAAATATTTTGAACTTAATGCTTCTGGGATACCAATGTTCCTAAATTCTGATCTTTTAGAAATGGATTCTTTTAGAACAAATGACTTTGAAGTTTGGGAGTAAGAAAACGCCTTGTTTAAATAGAAGGAGTCCTCCGTTTTTTTATAAACATTTGTTGAAAAATTTATGGCTTTTGAAAAAATATTAAACATAGTTTCCGTCATTAAATACTTTGATTCTAAGGCACCAAAGACGTCTCTTAACATATTGAGGTTATAGATGCTTAAGTCATATGCATCTATCACCTTTCTAGGGTCTTGTTTTTCATTAGAGTTAATATATCTGGTCTCAAGGCATTTTGCTTTAAGTAAAATAGCCTCCATTAAGAATGCTTCTGCAATTAGCGATTGTTTAGGAGGAAGAGAGTAAACATCTTCATTCTTATAATTGGTACAAAAAATTTGACAAACTTCATGAGCATATATCAATGCGGTTTTAAAGTCACCTTTTTTATGTAATTGCATAGCGAACGTTTGTAACTCCTTAGCATAATCTCTTTTGTCTATGTTGCCTTTTAATTCTGGCAACATCGCTGCTCTAATTTGCATACTCTTGTCGATAAAATTAAGATTTGCATAAACTTGAGCCATCATACTTTTGTATTTGAAATCTTTGGTGGAAATTAATTCAAGCTGTGAAATAACTTCAAATACTTCAGCTTCTTTTTTTAAAGCAGAAAGAAAAAGTGCTTTGTTTAATAAAAGGGATTCTGATTTTTTGTCGGGATGCAAATTGATTGCTTTTTCAATTTCTGAAAGGGCTTGTGGGTATTTACCAGCATAATAATAGTAAGTACTTAAATTTTCCAAAGCATTTAGTCTCTTTTTGTTTTTAGAGTTATCCGTCATGTCAAGATGCGCTTTGCCATAATTGATTGCAGATTCATGATCATTAAAAAAGCTATATGAAATACCCAAACTTTTTAATGTGGAAGCAATTAAAGTAGTGTCATTTAATTTGGTGTAAATTTTTAATGCTTTCTCAGCGTTAATAGTACTTAAATAGATTTGACCATTCTTACTTAAGATGTAGGTGTAAAGTGTGTAAAATTTGGCCTTGTAATATTCATCTGCATGATGAACGAACTTCAGGTTTTTTTGCAATAAAATCTCTATAGATTCAAACGATTTGGAAGGTTTACTTAATAGATAATGACTTAATAATGTAGCATACCATTTATCCCATATTTTATTTGTAGCAAAATATGAATCAAGTGATTCTAATTTCAACTTAGCAGATTCGTATTGACCCGACTTTATTAATATTCCTACAGAATCTAAACGAGCAGAATACTGAGGTAAATCATTTTGAAAACCGTTCAACTGGCTGCATATACAAATAAAAAAAGTGGTCCGTATGATTCTACGGGCCACTTTTTTATAAATATTTATATTAGTAAATCTACATTTTAACAAATTTTTTGATAGAATTTGATTCATTCGTTTTTATGTGTATAAAGTATATACCTTTCGTAAGCTTGCTAATATCTATACGACTATTCGGTGATAACGCTAACATTTTCCCATCAGTCCCTACAATTTTAAGAGATTTAATACTGTTTACATCAATATTAAAAAGCTCAATATAGTCATTTGCAGGATTTGGAGCAATATTTACGTTTTCATTTTCTAGTTGTTCCGGGCTGATTCTTTTCTCTTGAGGACTAATAGTTGAACAAGGGTTATCAAATTCGTATTCATTGTAACAACATAGTGTGTTTTCAGCTGAAATTGGCAATTGGTTGTCAAAATGAATTTTGATTTCATTTGTTATGCAATCATCATAAGTTATGTACCTTTTCAAACATACTTTAAATGCAAACTTCGAAGTTGTTTCTGGCAAACTGTATCCCATTGCTAATCCAGGGAGATTTATGTTGTTAAAATAAAAATCACTTCCAGATACTTGAACATCTGCTTCAGAATATAAGATCTCTATACTTGAGGCATCCATACCTTGAGGCATTATATCTTCAACATGAACGTTTTTTACTATTCCAGCTCCATCATTGTGAAATTGGACTTCGTAAACTATCGTTTGAAAAGTTGTGCCATGATGGTTTTCAAGAGCATCACTATTACTTAAGTTTTGCAGTTTTATTGATTTTTTATAGTTGGGATCATGAGGAAAAGCTGCCACTGGAACGCTAAAATTTGCTGCTAATGGAGCTCCAGAGCAGTTGTTGAATAACTTTGCTTCCATTGTTATTGGAGTGTTGTTTTCTACTATCGCTATAACAGGAATATAAAGTACTCTTTGTTTTCCGTTTTCTAAATTAGTATAGCTAAAAGTAATTTTGTTGCTAGATACATTTTGAATGGTAGCCCAGTCTGTTTGAAGTTTAATCTCAGATACATCAACAATTAGTTCATCTGGATTATATATAAATTCAATACATCCTGAAGAAGGTAGTGATTGAAATTCATTTTCAAATTTGAGCATCGCAAACGAATGGGCATAATTTGTGATATTCCAACTTGTCTCTAAATCGATATTTGGACTCATAGGAATTGGAGGGTTGTTATTTCCTCCTGAAGGTGGAGTAAATGTGCCTCCAGTTCTTACAACTCTGGCTGTTGGCTCATCGAGTTCTTTATTGCCAATAGTGTAATATTCAGAGTCATATCCGTCTGCACTATATTCAAATTGATGAGAAGGATTTATTTCTCTTTTGTAAAACCCATCTCCTGTTAAATAAAAATGTAAGTTAGAAGGTAGGAATGTTGATTCATAGCTAACATAGCCTTGATTGTTTGATACTACCTGAACAGTTTGAGATTGAGCGTTAAAGCTAATACCAAGTATTAAAATAAAATTAAATAAGCCTAAAATAAAATGTTTTCTCTTCTTTGTCATAACGATTGATTTAAAGTACTTGTTCGAAATTAAAATTAGCAAGCATTATTATTAGTTGATCAATTCTAATAATTGCTGTGCTTGTTTGAATTTGTATGATTTTGATTTTATTATATTAATTAGAATGTCTTTTGCTCTTTGGTTTTGCTTCGCTTTTATATAAGCCAGACTAAGTAACCAATTGGATTCTTCCTGGTATATACTTCCTTCATTGACTATTTTATTAAGTAGCGGAATTGATTTTTCTGTTTGATTGGTTTTTAAATATGAAAGCGCTAAATTAAAATGCTCATACGTACCAAGTTCGCCTTGTTCATCAGCCAAATTATAATTCAAAATGGCACTTTGATAATCTTCTTGAAGCATATCTTGATAAGCGTCTTTTAATAAAGATGGAGTCTGGACTTCCTCAGCATTTCTTTGCCCGTAATTTGGATTCGAAACAACTTCAAATTCTGCAATAAAAGCATCAGAGGAGTTTGAAAGCTTATCTACTAAAAAGAATGAAATTGTAAAAGTTCCGATACCAATAATCAGAATGGCAGCAACGGCATATCTAAAGATTTGAAATGTGCTATTTTTTTTCTTTTCAATCTGATAATCTTCTTTAAGGCTGTTTGACCATTTTGCACGAAGTTCATTTTCTCCCTTGTTCGAATAAAGTTTATTCAAATCTTCTTCTATGATTTTATTTTTATCCTTGTCAGTCATTTTTGGTTTACTTAGTTTTTATTATTCTTTTTATTTCATCTAATATTCGTTGTTTTCTCTTTCTTAAAGTTCCATCGGCTTCGCCAGTTTTTTTTGCCATATCGACAAGTTTTATTTTATTTTGGTAATGGTCTTCTAGAAATTTTTGCTTTTCTACACTTAATTTTTTAATAGCCTCTTCTAAAGTGTTAATCCGCTCAAGCTGTTCGAAATCCTGTTCCTCTAATCCTAATTTTTTAAAGTAAAGAAATTCTTCTTTATCAAGTTTATTCAGGCTCTTTCTCTTCTTGAGCAATTGATAGTAAGCCATTCTTGTGAATAAGTATTTTAGATTTCCGTAAACTATTTTACCAGCTATTATTGACTTGCGGAATGTAATTAGGGTGTCCATTGATATGTCATAACTCTCTTCAAAGTCTAAAGAGTAGTTTGATATTAAATAGTTTTGACATTGTTTAAAGTGAGATAGGTATATTTTTTCAAAAAGCGAATTGTCCCCCTTTTTTAAAGTGGTGCATAAATTATTGAACTCTGTTTGACTGAGCCCAAAGTTTTTACCTGTGGAGTACGCTATGTTTATGCTATGATTCATTCTTCTACTCATAAATATAATTTGGATCCAAAACGTGACACTAATTT
>CALIIW010000305.1 GCA_938018185.1 uncultured Saprospiraceae bacterium | reverse complement strand
TTTTAAATCGCTACAGTTGTTTCATTTGATAAAAAAAGTATTTTTGTGCTTAATTTTCATAATTTATTAATAAATAAAATTTCTCAATGAGCAAAGTTACCGTAGTTGGCGCTGGAAATGTAGGTGCCACAGTTGCAAATGTACTCGCCCATAAGGACATCGTAAATGAAGTTGTCCTTGTAGATATAAAAGGCGATTTTGCAAAGGGCAAAGCCCTTGATTCTTGGCAACAAGCCCCAATCGATTATTACAGCACTAAAATTACCGGAACGGATGACTATAGAGATACCAAAGGGTCAGATATAGTTGTAATCACTGCAGGTATTCCTAGAAAGCCTGGAATGAGTAGAGATGATTTGATTTCTACCAATGCAAAAATCGTAGTTAGTGTTACTAAATCAGTAATCAAATATTCTAAAAAAGCGATAATCATCGTAGTTTCAAATCCTCTTGATGTGATGTCTTATGCAGCCTTCAAAGCAGCAGGTGTAGATTCAAGTAGAGTTTTTGGAATGGCTGGTATTTTAGATACTGCTAGATACAGAGCTTTCTTGGCGACGGAATTGAAAGTTTCTCCAAAAGATATTTCTGCTATTTTAATGGGAGGTCATGGGGACACGATGGTTCCACTTCCTAGGTATACAACTGTTGCTGGTATTCCTGTTACGGAGATGATCACAAAGCCAAAATTGAACGCTATCGTAAAGCGAACAAAGAAGGGTGGAGGAGAGTTGGTTAAATTAATGGGTACTTCTGCTTGGTATGCTCCAGGTGCTGCTGCTGCTCAAATGGTTGAATCAATTATCAAAGATGAAAAGAGAATTTTTCCTTGTTGTGCTTGGTTGACGGGTCAGTATGGAATTAAAAATATGTACTTAGGAGTGCCTGTTAAATTAGGCAAGAATGGTATCGAAGAAATACTAAAGTTGAAGTTGAATGCTTCAGAAATGAAATTGTTGAAGAATTCAGCAAATCACGTTAAAGCAGTTATGGCTACTTTTAACAAAATGAAGATCATTTAATATTCTTCTATACATTATAATAAAAAAGGCTCGAAGTTTTTCGAGCCTTTTTTTTTGCCATCTTTGATTTAGGATAGGATAGTTTAAATTCTTAAGTATAAATAAAATTTATTGTTTTATAAACTTCTTACTTATTAAATCCTTCCCTTTCGCATCTTTTAAACTAACTATATAAGCACCAGCTTGGAGGCCACTTACATCAATTTTCTTTTTTACAGAACTTAGATTTCCGCTCTGTATGCTCATTCCTAAAATATTTGTTATTTCATAATTAGCATTCACATAACTTTCGTCAACTACCAAAACCAAATCATCTTTACTTGGGTTTGGATATATAAGCAAACCATTTGAATTTTCCAGCCCTAGCGTACTACTTGGATTCGCATCCCAAGCATTGAAAAAATCTACAAGCCCTTCTGTTATATCTTGACCACCTTCTGCTCTAACACGAATAATGATTTGCATTTGATCTGTTATCTGGATAAAATCACTTAGCTTATATTCTAAAAACTCCCATTTTAAAGATTCTAAAACTTCGATTTTCTTTTCATCCATTTTTACTTCTTGAATTCCATTACTTACATAAACTTCAAAAGTGGAGGCTCCTGGTTCTGGAAAACCAAATATATCTGGATTTGTTAAGTTGAAATACCAATAGTAGAATGAAACACTTGGTTCAGCCCACGTACTCATTTGCATCATAGGAGATTTTAGATCTACGATCCCAAAAATATTTCCTAATAAGTCAGGATCAGCAATTCCTGTTAAATAGGCAAAGTTTCCTGGATCTTCAGGGACATCCTTTGCTGGAATAATATCTAATTCCAAATCAGAATAGGTCAAAAGATATTGACTTGGTACGCCTAGTTCCCAAGCACCGGAATTGAAAACACCTCCTGAGGTCCATCCAAGATCCACTGCAAAATTATCTTGGTATCCTTTCTCTAATTCTAAAACAACATCCGTAGCATTGAGACTTACGCCTTGCCTTAAATATCCTGGTTTGTAACCCCATTCTCCAGCATGAAAATCGGTATCATAAGCATAAAACTCATCTATTGTAAATATACCTTCGCTGTCAGTGTCACCTTGTATGTCAACGACATCATTAACGACCCTTACTTTGCTAAAAGGAACAGAAGCACCTGTAGCTTTATCAATTACTTTGACATTTAATGCAAATGGCATTAATGGTTCAAGTGCAACATCCAAAACCGTGATTTCAGATTCTACCAATGAAACTTCTATGGTTTGTGATTCAAACAATGGCTTCGTTATTTCAATATTAAAAGTGCCGTAATCTGGGATGCCTGATTTGTAATCACCAAAAGAATTAGAATATTCATCTCTTTCAAATTCTACGATTCTTACAGTTGCCCCTTCTATAGGAGCTCCAGATTGAGCATTTGTGATCTTTCCTTCTAAAAATGCAGCTCTTTTGTAGTTTGGTTGTAAAACATACAAACCATTGTCCCTATCTGTAACCAATATTTTGCCGGAAGGCAAAAAAGGATAAGCACCCCAAGAGCCAGAATAACCAACACTGCCTGGTATGTAAGTATCAAAATTTCCAACCTCAATTAGATTTTCAGGTCTTGAAGCATCAACTATGATGCAACCATCCGTGTAATAAGAAACGATAAGGAAATCATTATAGACATGTACATTATGTGGCACCGTACCAATCCCTCTTGTTTCCAATGAAAGAAATTGATCCAACTCCTTTATGTCCGTAGGGTCGGAAACATCATAAGAGCCCACAGGTGCATCAGGTCTTTCATCTGTTGTAAATAAGTAATTGCTATCATCGGAAAGCCACGCATTATGAGTGAACAGAAGTTGCGTACTTTGAGTACCTAACAAGCTCACATTATTTTTATCTGAAACGTCATAAATGGCAAAATGGCCATTGTAGATTTCAGAAGCATACATTAAGTTATTTCTTGTATAAATATCATGCGCATATGGAGTAGGAGAGTTTGCAACAAATTTTGGGTTGTAAGGATCCGTAAAACAGTCCAAGAAAAAAACATCTACTATATCTGTACCAGACATATAAGCGTATCCAAATTCATCTATGAAAATATTGTGCGAACTGCCTAAAGTCCCGTTGTCAAATTCTCTTATGAATTGATGCTCTATGCTATTGGGAAGATCAGATAGATCTACAACCAGCAAACCATCAAGACAATTGTCACACACTACATAAGCATATGTTTCCCAAGTCTTAATATCTCTCCAGGTAGTCTGTGTTCCTTCTATAAAAAATAATTCTTGCGGATTGGCAGGATCAGCGAGACTAACAATAGAAAACCCTGTATTTGTTCCCACTAAGGCATATTCAGAACCATCAGGTGTTGCATAGCCCCAAATGTCATTTATCCGTTGATCGTAATCTAGTTGACCCACATATGCCACGTTCAATTGCCCAAAGCAGAAGAATGGCAGCACTATCATGGCAGCAATCAAGTAAAAGTTATTCATATTTAAAATTTGAATTGTTTATTTCCCTCAATATAAGCTTATGTATAGTAAAGTTATGTCTGAAAAAGTCTATTAAGCTAGAAATTTAACCAAAAGATGTTAAATTAAGATTCAATTAGATCAAATGCACCGCCAAGTACCTTTTCTTTATTACCCGTTTGCCATTTGCCTTTCAAATCCTTAATCAATGAATTGTCTAGATTATATTTTCTTACTGTTTGAGTAGACTCCACATTTACAAAGCGTTTGTCTAGATAGCTTATGCCTAGCTTATTTGTATAGTCTTGGCTAATCATTGGTAAGACAGAGACCTTTATCTTACTTTTATAAATAACTCTTTCGGTACTTGGCTTTGATTCAAACATATGTACGCCATGTTCTGATTTTAAGATATGATAAGCTGCAAATCCAAAAACCGAATAAATTGCAACACAATCTTGATCATTAAAAGAGTTGACCAGAATCTTCAATTCCATGCCTCTTTTCTTGGCCCAATTGGTATACATTTTTTTTATGGTATCTCCTTGTGTTTTGTCTCCTTCTTTATAGCTTATTTTAATCAAAGCATCTTGAGATTCTTTGTCTTCAAATGCTTGTAAAGAAGCTTGTAATAAATAGATATTTTGCGCTAATTTTCTCAATAAGGTCGGGTCATAATACAGTCGTTCTTTGGTTGGGTCTTCCAGTCTTTCATACAGCTGATTGGCTGAAGCCAGTACAGCGCTGAAGCGATCAAAAAATTCTATGTGTGTTAGGACTTCTTTTTGATGTTCTGATTTCCAAAAATCCGAGGTAGACATCAAATCCATCAAGTCTTGTTTTTTCTCATCCATGTCCGTTTTCTGACTAGATTGATTCAACTTGTTTAACTCATTTTGGATTATGTTGAATTCGGCCAAAGTGCCAAAACATTCCAGGAGTATTTTTTTTAAAGATAGATCTCTTACCTTCTTTTTTTGTATCGCAACAAGATTCTTTTTTTCTTCCCAAGTATATTCCGGCTCATCTGGATCAATGAATGTAACCTTTAAACCATCTTTAAATTTTGAAACCAATAGAAACTGATCTCCTTGCGGGAAATTTTTATTCACTATTGTCATAGCCAAAGGAGCAAGAAGGTATTGCTCTATGGCTCTTTTTAAAGGACGTGCTCCTAAATTTTCGGTGTAACCTTTTTCTAGTAGAAATTCTATGGCAGATTCTTCCATATCCAAAGCCCATTGTCTTTGTCGTAATCCTCTTCTTTGCAATACTTTTTTTAGCTCAATGTCTAGTATTTTAGCTAAAGCAATTGGACTTAATGGCTTGAAGACTACAATTTTATCGAGTCTATTTATAAACTCTGGACGAAAGGTGAAGGAGATAGCATTTTTAATATTTGCTTCAGGATCTGAAGTTGATATCTCTTCTTCTTTGTTTGGATTAAATCCAACAGGTATCCTGCTGTTTGCCATCGCAGCGCCTAAATTTGAAGTAAGGATAATAATGGATTGTCTAAAGTCAACCAAGCCTCCTTGACTATCTGTCAATCTTCCATCATCAAAGACTTGTAGGAATAAGTCCCAAACTTGATGATGTGCTTTTTCAAATTCATCTAATAGAATTACAGAAAAAGGATTTTGACGTATTTGATTCACAAGGGAACTACCTTCTGAATTAACGGAGTATTCACCAAATATTTTTCTATAAGAATCTGCGGTTTGATATTCACTCATATCTAGTCTGATCATTCTATCTGCAGATCCAAATAAATATTCAGCCAAACACTTTGTGATTTCGGTTTTTCCAGTTCCTGTTGGGCCAACAAAAAGAAAAATCCCAAAAGGCTTTCCTGGATCGGTCAGTCCAGCTTTGACCATTGCAATTCTTTCTACAATTGTCATGACCGCTTCTTCTTGACCAATGACTTTGTTGTGAAAAAATTGTTCCACCTCTTTCAAGTCTAACTTTTCCTTATCATCAAGTATTGATATTGGGAGACCAGTCAAAGATGATAGTGATTCGTAAATATCTTGGATCCTAATTTTTGTTTCTACCTGGCGATCGTATTTCTGCTTTGTATACATCAATAAATCAATCATCGCTCCTGGATTAGATTGGTAGGAGAGGTATTGAGAAGAGATAATATAAATTTCTTCGAGTGCTTTCTTGTCAATCAAAGACCATTGCTCAAAATTGTCATTGTTTGCTACCCACTGCTCCAAAAGATCTAAGGTGTATTCTTTAGAAGATTCATTTACTTTTACAATTTCAAAAGCAGTTGCTAATTCTGGCTTTACGGTCAATAATTTTTCTAAGTCTGAGTTGTTAATTTCTGCTATTAGCCTAATTTTACCTGAAATTATCAATGGTAATAATTGTTCTAATATACCAGAAGGATTACTGTCATGCTTCCCAGCATAAAAAAGTTCATGAAACCTTGGACAAATCCAAAGACCATCATGCTCCACCAAAAAATCGGTAAAATTTTCTATGGCCCTTTCAAGATCTCCAATGTATCTATTGCCGGCTTTTAAGTTGCCTGCTGTGACGGTGTATACGTGAGCGTTCTCAGAAAGAGTGAAGGCTTCCGCAACATAGTTGATTAAACTACTTTTACCTACTCTTGCCTCTCCAGTGATAATAATAGACTTTGATGGATCATTTTTGAGATGATCTAAAATTTCAAGGCATACTTCATCGATCTCTTCAGACTTTACGCCATTGATAGGTAGGTCTTTTGTTGACCATTTGTTACCCAAATAATTTGATGTTTCGTATTCCAATGCTTAAAGGTA
>CALIIW010000304.1 GCA_938018185.1 uncultured Saprospiraceae bacterium | reverse complement strand
AGATCGCCTGGAATTATTTTTCCAGTATTTTTATTTTCAGAAATTAAAATTTTAGGTTTAGCACCACCTGCTGAGGTTCCAATTTTGAATATATTATAGAGGGCCTTTGTATTTATTTTATTTTCTTGCTTCGATTTTTTCAGATCTAAAACTGATTGAAGTACTTCTATGATCTCTTCTAAATTGATGGTCGTTTTTTTAGGAATGCTTTTGCTGGGTTTATATTCTAATGCGCCCATTCCTCTATTAGCAACGTAGGCCAATTGCTCAAGGACAGTAATTTCTAATACGTTTTTTGATTCAAGCCATGTTTTGAAAATGAGATTACCAAAAATGTCAGGTAGGGAGTCAGCAATTGGTGGAGCTATTCCTTTGAAGGTACTATTATTGTACTTATTGAAAACTTGAACCTGAGGAACTTTTTTTATTATTCCTGTGGCTGGGAAAATGTTTCTATAGTTTTCCTTTTTTAGAAAATCCGGATGATATTGAAAATAAGTCGTTCCTTCATTTTCATCTAAACCAAGTCTTCCAATTTCATTTCCAAAAATGAATACGTTTAAGATGTTATTTTTTGCCATCTAGTAAAGGGACTTAGTTTCTAGCAGTTGTTTTTTTGCATCAAGCAGTTCATTATGTAGGTTTTGCAATAAGTCCAATTCCTTGAGTACTTTGAATAAGGTATCAATTGTAAAATTCTTACCCAATTCCATATTTTGTATGGTAGTCCTCGAAACGTCTAAGGATTCTGCCAAGTCAGCTTGTGAGATTTTTCTCTTTTTACGAATGCTTTTCAGCAACTGACCTACTTCTAGTTTTACTTCTTGAATTTCAACTGTCTCAAACATAAAATGAACATTATACTAATCAATATACACAATTATATGCATATATGCTAGTTATACTGTTCATTTAATCTTAAAAATCAAATTCTAAACACAACTAGGTACAATATAATGGTCAAAATGGCCATAATGAGTACAATATGGCCATTTTATTAATCATTGTATAGAGAAATACTGCTGTTTGATCTGGTAATCTGTGCTGCTTTAGTTTATCACTAACTTACCAGTTGCAAATTGGCCTTGTGCATCTTCCAATCTATAGAAATACATACCAGGCAATAAATTTCCTTTTTGCAATTCAACATAATCCTTGGTAATAGCTCTATTAAAGACTTGCTTTCCAGTTATGTCAAACAAGAATAATTGATTTGCTTTAAATGTTTTCGGAATATTGATTGTAGCTAGCTCAGACATAGGATTTGGAGCTATCTTTACTCCCTTGACTTGATTCTTCAGCTGATCAGTTGAAACACTCACTCCTTCTAGATCATTAACATACATAATTATAAGCACCATCATCTCGTCATTAGAAGTTGGTCCAAAGCCAAGAGATTGGGGACCGTCATTAATCCAAGTCGCTTCATGTATTAAGCCATTAAGAAAATTCATTCTAGTAGGCATGAAGCCATCAAAGCGACTAACTGGAATATGCTGGTAATCAAAATTAGGAGATACACAGCCCGGTATCCCTTGAGGACATGCCGCATCATAAATAAGATCTCCTTGTTGGGTATTGTTTCTATTATAAACTTTATACCCTCGTCCATATTGATGGGTATGTCCCATGAGACTCCAAATAAAAATTTCCCCTAAGTTATAATTTATTGGCTCAGCTATTGTAATCTCATCCCCATTATTAGGTATCCAAATATCTAGGTTTGCTACCAACTCTGTTTTCATTTCTTGAGCTGCAGTTCCGTTAGCTTGGGTATATACATTAATGTAAGATTCTGCTTTATAGACATTAGTCGCATCATAATTGATATAATGTGAATTCAAATCTAGGACAATATCTTGCTCCCATTTAAAAGCAGTCCCATCTGGCAATCTCATGTCTTCAGATTGCTGTATGGCCGTAACAATACCAATTTCTGAATGATTCGCATCTAGCCTTAAGCCATCAGGAATCCAATTAGATCCTCCAGGATTGAAATCATAAAGAATTAAATGATGTGAATAATTGGACATTGTCATGTCAACCCTATTTACTTCGAGCGCTTCAGGTAAGTCTAAATCATATTTGTGAAAATATTCTGCCTCGCCTTGTGCAGGCAGAAAGAAAGGACCCATTTTTATTTGAAAGCCTTCCCCTTCTGGAGGTGCTGGAGGAGGCCCATCAGGAAAAGAAACTAAACCTCCTTTATCATAAAATTCCTCAACCAAGTCTGAAACTCTTGTGCCATTCACTGTAGGGTCGATAATAGGAGGAGCCCCATATATGATCCATTGTCTAATCTTTTCTCTTTCCATCTCACTGATAGGATCAGCGTTTAATGGCATGTCTCCTTTTTCATCAGCATGAAGATTGACCAATTCCTCAAGACCTTGATTTATTTTTCTAAAAAGAAAAGACTTATCAGGTCTTCCTGGAAAAACCAATCGATAATCTTTACTCCTCGCATAAGTATTTTCTGGCTGTTTAGTGATCAAATTATTATAGACTTCTCCTAAAGGGTTCGTCCCTGAACCTTGAAGATCCAAACTGGCAACCTGATCCGTATTATTGTGACAACCAGAGGTAGCACAATTGGTCTGAAGTATTTCATATACTTCAGTAGCTAGGTTTTGGGCATTAACTTGTAAGGCAAAACAAAGGGAGAAAATTGAGAAGATAAAAATTCTAATCATGATATGGTTTTTTGTTTTAAAGACAATCAAAATATGAAAGGGATGCATTTCAGGATAATAGTTGTTAGACTATACCTAAAAGACATAAAAAATGATGCTTTTGTTAAAAAAAAATAGTTTTAATTCTTTATGTTAATAAAAATGAAGAAAAAAATCGAGAATCCAATATTTATAAGGACGAATGGTAGGAAATACCTTTCAAAAGGAAGATGACAGATGATAATAAAAGTACTGCTCTGTAAATGTATTGTAACACATTGTAAGGCAAACAATCTGTAAAAAAATACATCTTGAGGGGAAAATGCAGATAGGATTTAATAAATAGGTCAGAATATGGTAAACTGCTCCATAATAAATCGGAGCAGTTTTAAATCCATTTGGTTTAATTAATAATTTCAATTTGGTTAGACAAGAAATTATTAATTATAAGTGAATTAGGAATTTTAGGGTTTTGAGTTCATGTAAATTTGTTGACGCTAAACTAATTGATTTGCAATAGTCGTAAGAAAATAGCTTAACTAAAAGGTTAATAAAAACAAGTATTGGCCAAAACTATCAAAAATTGGACATTTTCACTAAGTAGTCCCATATATGGGACTACTTAGAATCTTTTTTAATGATTTCCGTAGGATTTAGACCATATTTTTCTTTAAAAAGTTCACTGAAATAACTTTGATTTTTAATACCAATAGCATCTGATGTATCTTTTATGGTTTTATATTTTCCTGATTCAAGAAATTCCTTTGCTTTAGCTAGTCTTAGATTATTGATGTGAGCTTTAGGCGACAAACCTACTGCAAGCTTAATCTTTCGCTGTAAATTTCTTCTGCTCATATGCATCTTGTCAGCTAAAAACTCTATACTAAAACGATTATCAGCTAGATTTTCAAGTACTAGTAAGTTTAGTTCATCAAGCCATTTAGCTTGGTCTTCTTTCGCTTTTAAAAATTTTTGCTCATCCTGCTTTGTGCCAGAACTTATAACAACTGTCTTTTGTTTTTCATGATTGAGCTTGAAGTCCTTGTTTTTTGGCAAAGCATCGTCTAATACTACCCTCTTCTTTTTAAACAATGTTGAAATAAAATATATTAAAAATAAGCCTCCAATAGCGATAACCAGCAAGAAAGGCAAACCAGAATTTAAAATTTCATCAAGTATATCCCGCTTTACAACTATAGGAATAGTAATTATCTCTTGCCCCCATAATCTATTAATAGTCCTACCCTTTACTTCAAGTACAAAAGAATTTTTAGTTAAATTTTTCAAACTAATTTTTCCATCATTTGAATATAGCCAAATACTGTCTTGTCCCTTAATTCTATATTTGTATTGGGTTTTACCCCCAAAATAATCAGAATCAGAGACTAGAGAAAGTATTAATTTTTGATCATCAGCATTAATTTGGAAACCACTTTTGTCAAAATTGGCTTTTTGAATATTTAGACTCCTTCTTTCAAGATTGCTATTTTCTACAATGAACTCATTCAGTTTAAAAATAAAACGCTCATCCCTATCCGAATTTGATAGAAAATCTGCTGGATGAAAACGAGTTACTCCATTCATCCCTCCAAAATAAATTCTACCATCGTCTGTATAAGTATAAGACGTCCTATTAAATTCATTGTTTGCAATTCCATTGGTTTCTGTAAATATTTTGGATACATCTGTCCCCTGATCAAAACGTACTATCCCTAAATCTGTAGATAACCAAAGAAACTTATTCGCATCCTGAATAGCACAATAAATATTATCATTTATAAAGCCATTACTTTTGTCGTATGTTTTTCGGGAATTTGATTTTTTATTCCATTTGACCAAACCACTTGAAGTAGAAACCCAGTAGGTATCTTCAATGAATTTATCTTTTAGTAAATGATGTACTTTTAAAGGATGATCTGAATCTAAGGTAAAAAATGAAGAAACTATTTTCATAGTTTTCTTATCAAAAAGATACAAACCGTTTTCAGTGCAAGCCCAAATATTATTTCCATCAGGAATAAATGCCAAGACAACTGCTTCGTTAAGCATTTTAAATTCTTCCGAAGGTAGGAATTTAGAAAACCGATTTCCAACATTTAAATCTAAAAATGAAATCCCATTACCTGTACCTATCCATAGTAAATTTTCTTCAAAATGAAGACTCCATACATCTGATTGTTTGGTCTGTTGATGTAAAGCAAATTTATTTAAGATGTTTCCTGTAGTATCAATTTGTATGATTGATTCTCTTCCACCTACCCAAAGATTCCCTTTATCTCCTATCACCAAGGCCCTCCCCCAATAATCAATTTTAAGTTTATTAGGATTCTTAGTGTAATGATCTTCTATTTCATTATAAACAATTTTAAATTGCTTAGGGTTATTCACAGAAAGGTCGACTTTCACTAAGCCACCCATTTCCAAATTTGCAAATAAGGTATTATTTTGAATCACAATACTTCTAACAGAGTTAAAGATAGGATGTTGGTCTTTTTCAAATGAAACATAACGTTCAAATAGCTTAGGCTCTAATTGTATTTTTGAGACACCATAATCAGTAACAATCCATATAGCACCATTACTATCTGTGAAAAGATCATTCTGGTATTCAAATAGTTTTTTATTTGATTTTGAATTAGGAATCTTAAGCAATAATTTTCCTTTTTCATCATAAATGAATATTCCATTGCTCTGCAAGTCATAGAACCGGCGAGAAATGTGATCGTATAAAAATTTTATTCCTTCTAAAAAATCTATTTTTTTAAGATCTCCATATTTATTTAAGTGGTAAGCCTTATGTTTTGATTCAAAAAATAAACCATTGTTTTTTAAATAAAAATATCCTACATCTAGTGCATCATTTACAAATTTTTCTTCAAGCACATTTCCTTGTTCATCTATTTTAAGGATAGCATGATCGGTAGATACAAAAATTAAGTTTTCATCATCTACTCCCAACACTTTTTGTACTTTGTGTTTTTCAATTTGTACAAATCTAAATTTATCTTTTGAATTGTATAAGTATACCCCATTTCTATCAGGAGATTCAAAAATCAAATTTCCATTTGGTGATTTTATGATGCCGCTCTGCTTTTGCATTTTCCAAGAACCTTCTTTTTTCAAAACCAAATCAAATGGCAAACCTAAAGGAAATCTTTCTTTTAAACTGCTGAATTTACCCTCATATTTATTATAGAAATAAATAGTATGATCATTCCATAGCCATAAGAATCCTTCATCGTCCTGGCCAACACGGGACACGTTTTCTATTCTTAAATTTTGATCTTTTGGAGTGATAGGCACAAATCTATCTCCTTCTAATTTATTCAATCCAAACATCGTTGCCACCCAAATGTCCCCATCTTCATCTTCAAAGATTGCATTAGCCTGACGATGTGACAAACCGTTAGAATCATTAAAGTGTGTATGGTGAAGTTTTAAATCTTGAGAGGCAAGGCTATGAGGATAGCCAAATAGACTGATAATAAAAAGTACGTATATATAAATACAGTCAAAAACTGAGGGCATTATTCTCTAATCTAATTACATTTTAGGAAGGTGCAATAATAGGCAATGCTAATTAAAATAGCAATTTACAAAAGATGTTTAGAGATAAAATTCTTTAAATAGAATGTTAATAGCCTAATTAAGTTTTTTGGGAAAGTTCAAGTTGAGTTTTTTAATAATACTAATAATAGACACACGTCTTCTTTTAGCCAATGGTAAGACTTCCCCTGAGGTCAGCGTGATCACCTCTTGGTAGTTAGTTAAAAGAAAATTAATATATGACACATTTACAATGTAAGATTTGTGTATTCTTAGAAAACCAAAATTAAGGAGTAAACTTTCTAAGTCTCCAATAGAAATCGGCAAAAACATCTTCTCTTTTTCACTATTAATTAGAAAGGCATAGCAGATGTTCTTTTCTGATTGGATATATTTGACTTTAAACAAAGGTAATTTAAAATCAGGAAGTCCAAATTTTTCACCCCTGAGTGTAAATTCTTCATTTCTTGAATAAATGAAATTCCTTAGTATTTCTTTAGTATTAATTATAACGTCACTACTCATGTAGATAAAAAAATTAGTGCATAAACATGCTGATATCAACTATCTCTTATGTACTAGCAAGACATAATAGAAACATATACATCCACATTGGGGAGAAAAATATAGTTTCTTAAAAATCGCTAAAACTCAATAAGGATACTTGTTACTCTTAATAGAATAAAAGCTGTAAATAAGAATAGTTTTGTGAAGTGTTTGAAAATATGACAATTATACATAATATCTTAAATGATAAAAACAATATTGGAACAAAAATTTGGACAATTCTATCAATTTTGGGACAATAAGGGAATATGTCCCAAATATTAATACCAAGAAGACAAAATCAGTTTTCTATTAACTTAATGAATTCTATTCTTTTGCTTATGTGTACCATGTATTGGATTTATATTGTTGAGTAAAAAGTATATTTTTTATAAACCATCAAACTTAAGCATAAAAAAACCCTGGGAAATTTCCCAGGGTCAAAATAAGATGTAATCACTCTTACAATCTCATGAAACAAATCTTCAATTTAGTCTAGTATTATCATCTTCTTATTAGCTGAATCAGTAGCTGAATCTAATTGGTAATACAATACTCCGGTAGATTTAAGCTCTTCTCTACTAATTTGAATTTCATTATATCCTTTTGTAAATTCATCATCTATCACCTTAAGTATTCTTCCTGATACATCGAAAATAGTCAATGTAGCATTTTGATTTTTAGGTAAAGTGAAGCCAATCACTGTGTAAGTATGGAATGGATTCGGTTTGTTTTGCAACAACTCAAATTGATCCACCTTTGCGATCGATTCTCCTACATCGAATGTAAGGGCCAAGTCAATGATTTCTCCTTCCGCATTGTAGGCTTCTACTGGAGTATATCGATCGATTAGCTTGAATACATCACTGAGTAACGCATCTTCTTTAGCTTTCACTTTTAGTGAGAACAATATCTGACCGTCTTCCTCTTCCATAATTTCTGCATCACTGTAAGACATGGTAACAATACCTTCATCTAACATCATTGTACCAAAATTATAGTCTGTAGTTTTTAATGCCCCTGCTTTCGTACCTAGAAATTCAATTACATCTTCATCAAATTTCATTGTACCCTGGAATCCAATTAGTTCATTGAAATCTTTTGCTAAGAAGTCTATCGAGTATTCTTCGCCAGCTACCATTTCAATATCCTCTATTTTAAATTGAAGTGTAGAACCTGTTCTACCTTTTGAACCACTCTGAAGTCTATTCGGGTTGTTTGTACAATTTACATCACCAATCTTGATTCCAACAAAGTCAGAAAGCATTTGATCATTGATCATACCAGAGTAACTTATACTCTCTGGGAATGGCGTTGACCAAGGGTTTGATGGATCTGGGAACACAAAATCCTTATCTACAAACCTCCAAGAAGCATTAGTAGGGAAATCGTCAATAACAAATAGTATCAGTTTTCTCAATTGAACAAGATCAAAAGTAGTGATTGTTCCACTACCATTTACATCTGCAGCAATCATTTGATACGGCGAATTCAATGGTGTAATGAATAAAATGTGTTGACTTATCAATACAAGATCATAAGTTGAAACTCCGTTCAATACAAAGTCATCTTTCTTAGGAGTGATTGTGTATGTATTGCCATTGGCAAGATTAGGGAATTCATAATGCCCATCATCTTTCGTTGGATACATTGCAGTCATTACAGTGCTTGATATTTCAACTTCTACATTTTCTACCATTCCGTTACATTCCGTTTCTACATTACCTGCAATCATAAGCTCTGAAGAGCCAGAACCACCACTTGGACAATTTCCAAGATTGTCTTGAGGTATAATGTAAGTCTCACAGTAGTCTGAATTTCCAGCTTCGTCTGTTACCCAAACTTCAACGCAAACTTGACCTGCAGATATATCATCACAACAAACTTCGATGCTTGTTTGTGGTGGGCCTGTATCACCGCATCTTCTGATCAATACTGAAGCCTCTACTGATTCCTCCTCATCACAATTGTCAAATGCGTATTCAAGTAAATCTTCCGCCCAGATTGGTACACATCCGTCTCCGTCATTCATTACTTCTACTGAAATACCATGTAAGCATACTGGAGTTGGATTTTTACAGTCTTCAACACAGAACTCAAAGTCAGCAGTTGTCCAGTTTCCACATTTGTCTCCAACATTCCAAGTGATCGTGTGACATCCGTATGGATAAACTGCAGAAGCATCTTCTCCGTCTCCCGTAATATCAATTGTTCCATCACTGAATGCATCAATTGTATAGTTATATTCTAATTCTGTTGAACAATCATCAGAACCTACAGCAATCAATTCTACAAAACCTTCACAAGCATCAGTGAAATCACAAGGATCTGGTGTTGGCATATCTACTGTTGGTGCTACTTCGTCAAGTACTTTAATCGTTTGTACATACTTAAAGTATCCATCATCATCTCTAAATGTATTAGGCAATGGCAATGGTATACCACCGTCTGTTGGTGTTTGTGAATCATCGTAAGTACACCAGTTGATCAGCGTCCATGTTCTTAATATTTTGTAACAAGCATTATCATCTGTAAGTGATAAAAGTTGATCTTCAGAATTAATTGCAACTAATTCGCAATCGTCATCTAAAATGATAGGAGCACCTGTGTCACCTAGATTATCTCCAGGACAAGTATCAATCGTTACATCTGGTGGAAACTGGACAGTAAAGTCTGAAACATGCTCAACTGTTATTCTTTGAGTACAGGTAGCGTCTGCAGATTTGTCAGATCCATCGGAAGCAGTATAAGTTCTAATTAAAGTTCCTGCGCCACAATTATCAAGTTCGCCAGATTCTACTAAAGTAACTGAAGGATTTCCACAATCATCAGTTGCAATCGCATCAACAAATACAGTATTTAAGATTGGGTCGTTACAATCAACAGTAATATCTGGTTGGCAATCAATTATCGGAGCAACGCCATCTTCAACAAGAATGGTACTCCAACAAACATTTGTGTTACCAGTAACATCTGTCACTTTCAACTCTAAAATTGTACTTTCACCAACATCACAACATCCTACAATCACATAAGGAGCCCAAGCTGTTGTATCTGGTACGCAATTCGGATTTATTTTCCTAATCTCTATAGTTGCAATTCCACAATTGTCCGAACTCCCTTCATCTAAATCAGAAGCAAGGATTACAGCAGTTCCATTGTTATTAAGTACTACATTCAATTGATCATCACAAATGGCAACTGGTGTACTTGAATCTGTAACATTAACTTGAATCAATTCGACTGTAGTATTAAAGCAATTATCAGTAGCTGTAATCATAAGTTCCGTTATTCCAAATGGCAAGTCAGGAATGTTGTCACCATTGGTAACATCAACAATATTTGTTGAACCTCCTGCTCCATAAGCACCACCTCCTGCTGTGTATTCAACTACAATAGAAGAAACACCAGAACATGCATCTGTTACGGCAGGTGTTAAACCTACAGAACCAGTCGAACAGTTTGTAGGAGAAGTCATCATTTGGATGTCACCAATAACAATAACTGGTCCTTCAGAATCCTCAACCTTAATGGTTTGCGTATGGTACTTAGCCGTATTTGTACAACAGTTTAAGATCGTAAAGTCTCTGACAATTTTATACCCTTCACCACAAGTAGGCAAGACATGATCAGTGTATGTAATAAGTATATCACAAGCAGAATGTTGTGCGTTAGTAAGATCAAAACAATCAAAATTAAATCCACCAGAGTATTCAGGAGTTAATAATTCTGGATCACTAGGTACCGTTCCGCATTCCAAATCAATATCGCCAGGGAATTCAATATCGTCAATTGACGGAGCAACTAAACCGATAGTTTGAACACAAGTTGAGGAGTTGCCAAATCTATCGATGGCTTGCCAAGTTCGCTCGATCTTAGCCCCTAACCAATCGCTTTGATCGCAATTGGTTTCAATCAATTCTTCCTTAACCAATACAAGTTCTCCGTCGTAAGTACAGTCTACAACTGTATTAAGCTTTGGAAATCCAGCATTAATTGTCACAGTAACGTTTTTGATTTTCCCTTTTCCAACATCACCGTTGTCAACGATCATTCCATTATTATCTGTAAAATCAAAATCCCAAACACCTTCCAAGTCTTTAACAAAAGCGTTAAGCCATGCATCAATCAACATTTGATCAACAGGAATTGGTGTAACTACTGAAGATCCATTTGGCGCGGTAATCAAGAGACTAAGATCTGTTGGTCTAGAGTGGGTATGAGTCACATCAATATTGATTGTTTTAACAATCTCACCTAGAGGGCCGCAATCAAGAGTAGCTTGAACAAATGCATCAGATCCTAAATTACCAGCAATGTTTTTAGGTACAGATCCACCATTTGCATTAAATACAATATCATGGCAGTACTCTTCATTCATGGCTTCAGGATGCGTACAAGCGATCTCATAATCCATGCAAGAAATAATAGGCGCATTTTTATCTTCAATCGTTACAGTTCCCCAACATTTGGTCCCGCTTCCGATATGGTGAATTTCATAAGTTAATGTACTACCAGCATGTTCTGGTCCAACCATATTACCTAAGTCATTTCCATTCTCATCAAAGACATGAATCTCATATTGTCCAGGGCAACCTTCAGTTGCTTCAAGAACATCATCTGGGCTAACTAGCGTATAACAATCTTCCACACCATTCACTCCAGGTTGAAGTAAACTAAAGTTAACATTGTCGTTACAAACCATAGTAGGGTTTGCAGTTGTAATAACATTAACTACAGAAGTACATCTAACTACTTGTCCGTCAGCATAAGTAATTGTATAAATAAGCTCATTCGCTCCAACTGGTATAGGATCTCCTAAGTTGTTAGTAACAACTGGTGCTGGACTTGCGTGTCCGCAATTTGGATAACAAACAAAAGGTGTTGGACTAAATGGTGGTGTCCATCCTGTCAATTGACAATTAGCCACATCATTTGCAAAAACTGTCATTGTACTTGGACAATCAACTGGCTTACAAGGAATGGTAAATCTAGATTGATTTTCAAAAGTCCATCCACCGCAACCGCCAGCTATTTCATAGCAACCAGTCGGCTGACCTTCTGAGTCAAGAACAACAGTTCCTCTATCAGAGTCTGTTCCTTGGATAGACCAACATCCACTTGCCCAGCCATTGCCAGTTCCATCATAAGCTATAAACTTAAGATCGTCGCAACTTGACAGTGTGATGGTTGTATCAACAAGGATGGTACCTGGTGCTAATCCCATATAATCACCAGGACCAGCCCATGCAATAATAGAATCTTTTGCGTTATATAATTCCCATGATTGATCCATAGGAGAATCTCCCATTGTGATGACAATCTTGTACGCTGCTTCTTCTTCACATTTATCTGGACAATCCAATTTCATTCTTACATCATCGTGCACCGCTGGATTAGGACCATATTCCATTGGGCTGCCATTGACATCCAAAACAATATTTCCAAATACATCCAATACGCACCAGAAATGTTCTTCTTCATTTGCTCCATTACAATAATCGAAATCAACAATCCCACCTTCAGCTGTAGTAATAGGAATAATTTTCATATCACATTCTTCAGTACTAATCTTATATGGTACTGCTGGTCCTTCGTCAACACTAATGTTCAAGAATGCTCCATCCCATCCATTTGCACCTGTATCTTTAAGTACAACTAAATAAGTACATTCCTCTGGACCAGCATTGCAATCTAAGATTGTTAAAGTAACTGGTACTCTATCAGTTGTGCATTCGTCACAAGGAACACAAGAACAAGAAACATAGAAGGTGTAAACACCAGGATCCCATGGATCTACCAAGCCAGCAGCTACTGGATCAAAAGTTGAAGGATCTCCGTCAAGATCATCGTCCAATACGCCATCACCATCAAAGTCAGCATCAAATAAAGCCGTACCTCCAGTTGCAACATCATACCATGTTGCGGTTGCAGTTGGTGCTGGTAAATCATCACAAATTGGTCCGCCTCCATAAAGGAAACCATCACAAGCTGTTGCACCGCAATCAACTGAAAGTACAGAAGAGTTTATTGGTGTTCCTTTTATTGGTGAATTTCCAGTTGCCTTTGAAGTTGGACAGTAGTAAGTATTGACAACATCCATTGGGTCAATAGGAGCAGGTGTATCATTTACAACCACTTCAACAGTAGTTGTCGAAGTACAATCATTATCATCTGTCACTGTTACTGAGTAGGTGAAAGTTCCAACAGGTAAAGGATAACCAACATCAGAAGGTCTGATCATTGGATTCTGATCTGTTGAAGTCCAACCAGAAGCTGTTTCTTCCCAAGCCCAAGTATAAGGTGGGACACCTTCCATACCAACCATCACATCAGCTTCTAATCTAATTTTCTTTCCTTCACAAATAACTGGTGTAGAAGTACAAGCCATAATACCTAAAGGCTCATGGATAAGTATCTTTATGTAAGTATATTCTTCAGAAATACATCCCTTAGAATCTATAACTTGATAAGTCACTTTATATAGACCAGGTTCAGTACCAGGTAATACATTTGGTATAGCTGCTGTTGGATCATCTAAGATTGCAACATCTGGACCAGCCCAAATATGAGTAATATAAGGTGGCGTACCTCCAACTGGATTTCCATCAACTGGAGCACCTGCAGGAAGATCTTTGAAACAGAATTCATACCAAGGTTGTGGATCTGGATCAGGGCTGTCAGCTACAATTAACCAAAGCTCTTGTACTTTAAAACAATCTTCACATCCTGCCGCACCATACACTCTTGCATAGATGGTCTTTGTTTGACTTGTAAATGGTGACGCCAATGGGTTGATTCCTGCATCTGCATCATTGTAAGAAATGTGATAAGTTACAAGTCCACCGTCTGGATTAATTACGACTCCTGAGCCATTAGAAGTTGCCGCAGCGTCTTCTGCCTCTTCGAGTGTAAATATGCCTGAATCTTGTTCTGCTACTATTGGACAAACCATTAGCATTACATTATCAGTATTAACTGCTTCATCAATTACTAACACATTTGCCATGCAAGTACCAATATTTCCACATTCATCTTCTACACTTAAAACAACCATGTTGTACCCCACATCTGCACAAGTAAAATTGTCTTTGCTTATACTTAAAATCAAATCTGCATCTGCTGTACAAATATCATAAGATCCATTGTCAAGATCAGCTGGCAAAATTGTTATCCCTGCACCACAGTTATCTGGTGTAAGTGTGAGCTGAATATTTTTGCATAATGCAATTGGTTTTTTGGTATCAACAATAGTGACTGTTCTAATCATGGAAGTTGGGTTACATCCGTCTGTAGTTGAGAAGGTGTAAGTGATAACTTCTGTGTTGCCACAGCCTGGTACAGAAGCACTCGCAAATGTTACAGGTACTGAACCTTGACATGCATCAATTGCTTCAGCAGTATTTTCCCAAGATTCAATTATTGCTGCATTATTTGCATCACATTCTAAAATTATATTATCAGGCACTACTAAAACTGGTATTGTTGTATCAACAATGGTGTATGTAGCTGTTGTTATTGCAGTATTACCACAAGCGTCTGTAGCTTTAAATTCGTAAGTATAAACACCAGCTGCATTGTTGCACGAAGGAACAAAACTTATTAATTCATAATCTACTGTTACATCGCTACAGTCGTCTGCTGCATTTGCTGGAATTGCCTGACTTGCTGCCCAAGTATCTGCAAAGTCATATCCATTGATATCACTACACTCTACTGGTGCATTATCTACAACTGCTATGGTAGGAGATGTTGTATCTTCAATATATACATAAGCTATTTCACTTATTAAATTTCCACAA
>CALIIW010000303.1 GCA_938018185.1 uncultured Saprospiraceae bacterium | reverse complement strand
GCATTTTCTGCAGCTAGTATTTTAGAAAAAATAGATTCTGTCTGATAAATAAACTGTGCAAATTGTGTGATGCGTATCGTTGGAAAATTTGCAGGGCGCATGCGCATAAACTTCCACATGGTGAAAGGGATAGGTGTTAGTTTATATTTCTCTTGATAATGCAGATAATCTCTTTTGAGTTGATTGGGATAATCATCCTCAAAATCTTTTTCCAAGAGCCCAGCTTGGCCAAACAAAAGTGCTTCTAATTGATTTAGTTTATCCCTATGCTTTAGGAGCAATTTTAAAGGCAGAGAACGGCTCAAACTATGAAAAGCATCCTTGTTCACTCTAAGCCCGAATACCGCCGCTAAAAGGCTGTAAAGCGTACTTTCCCAATCCTGATAGTTAGCTTTCAGTTCTTCTTTTATAAAAACGGTCCTCTTTTCTAATCGCTCCACCAGTAGTCTATCCAATACGGAGTGCTTAATAACATTTTCCACTTCTAGAAATTGACCTTGGCAAGGTATCTTTTTCTCATTTTTGATCAAGTGGATGTATTTATGTTCAATCCCTTTATCAATTCTACTTTTAAGTTCGATCGTAGGTATTTTTTCTCCTGTTGATCTTATCACCTCTTGATCATGGTCGAAGACAACATGCAAGATTACATTATCGTACGCCCGATCGTCTTGATGTTTGTGTTTATACCAATCCGAAGATTTGAGGTGCATTTCTACATGACCTGCCCATAAGGTATCTCCTATTTGAATTTTGGCTTGTAAAAAATCAGGACCTGCGTTGGTATTAAGAATACCGAATTGTTGGATTTGAACGGACTCTCCTTGACAGCTTATCAGGTTTTTTAGATCAAACCTACGCGTACGCCAAGTAAAGTGAAGGAAGTCTTCAAGCATAGCTTTATAATTTTTGTAGTAAACCATTTCTGGTCTAGAATGTCACTAAGATAGCAACCAGAATTGGTATAAAAAAACCGGCAAGCGTATTCTGCTTGCCGGTTGTATTAATTGTTATTATTATTCTTCTTCTTTACTCTCGGCTTTTTTATCATCATTGCCTTCGAGTTGTTCTTTCAATTGTGAGAAAACATCCATATCTCCCAAGGTAGTTTTTTCAACTTTAGACTGAGTGGTTTTCTTAGCCTGTGGTCTAGGTTGTTTAACTTCTTTTTCTTGATCAACCTTAACTGATTCTCCAGCTTCTTTGCTGATGTCTTCAAGATATCTTGAGTGAGATACTAATATTCTCTTATCATCCCGATTGAATTCAATAACCTTTACTGTCAAAGTTTCATCTTGATCAGCAAAAGAACCGTCTTCTTTCTTGATGTGTCTAATTGGTGCAAAAGCTTCTAAACCGTAAGGCAATTGTAGAATTGCTCTTCTGTCGTCTTTCTTAACAACAGTAGCCTCATGGTAAGATCCGATTGGGAATACATTTTCAAAAGTATCCCAAGGGTTTTCTTCCAACTGCTTGTGTCCAAGAGAAAGTTTTCTGCTCTCCATGTCAATCTCTAAAATAGAAATATCGATTTCGTTTCCTACTTTAGTGAACTCAGATGGATGAGAAAAACGCTTAGTCCATGATAAATCCGAAATATGCACCATTCCTCCAATACCATCTTCTAATTCAACAAATACACCATAAGGAGTCAGATTCTTAACGATACCTTTATGTGTTGTATTAACAGCAAATTTCTTTTCAATTTCTGACCAAGGATCTTTGGTAAGCTGCTTCACTGAAAGAGACATCTTACGAGTCTCTCTATCAATAGTAACAACCTTTGCTTCGTACTCTTGATTTAGTTTGAAATATTCTCTTGCGTTAATTGGTTGATTACTCCAAGTTACCTCAGATACGTGAATCAAACCTTCAACACCTGGGTTGATTTCCAAGAAAGCACCATAATCCTCTATGTTTACGATCTTACCTTTTACAGTAGAACCTTCAACTACATTTGGATCAAGAACCTCCCATGGATGTGGTTGCAACTGCTTAAGACCAAGAGAAATACGCTTCTTGTTCTCATCAAAGTCTAACACAACTACATTGATCTTTTGATTCAATGTGATAATCTCATCAGGGTGATTGATTCTACCCCATGAAATATCAGTGATATAAAGTAAACCATCAACACCACCTAAATCTAAGAATGCTCCGAAATCAGTGATGTTCTTAACGATACCTTCCAGTACCTGACCTTTCTCCAATTTCTGAATGATTGCATCTCTTTGCTCAGCAAGATCGCTCTCGATAAGTGCTTTGTGAGATACAACAGCATTTTTTATAATCTCGTTGATCTTAACTACTTTGAATTCCATTGTTTTACCAACGTATGCATCGTAATCAATAATTGGCTTGATGTCAATTTGTGATCCTGGTAAGAAAGTTTCCAAACCACCACAATCAGCAATAAGTCCACCTTTTGTTTTAGAAATAACTGTACCCTTGATAACTTTACCTTCATTGTATGAAGCAACGATATCATCCCAAGCTTTAAGCAACTTCGCTTTTCTTCTTGATAATACAAGTTGTCCTCTATCATCCTCTTGCTTTTCTACATATACATCAACAGGATCTCCAACTGCCAAATCTGGCATATCTCTAAATTCAGATAGTGGAATCAAACCATCTGATTTATATTTAATGTCAAGAATTACATCACCATCATTGATTGCATGTACAATCCCTGTGATGATCTCTGACTCTCCTACAAGACTTAAAGTAGATTCATAGTCATGTAAATATGAAGTGATTTCATCTTCAGTATAAAGCAAGCTACTCTTATTAGAAATTGTCCAGTCATATTCATCGTGACCAGGTCCTTTGATCGCTGGATCATCAGGCATTTCCAAAACAAGCTCATCCGGCTCCTCTTTTTCCTTCTTTTCAGGTGCTGCAGTTTTTTCTACAGATTCAAGTACTTTTCTTTTTCTTTCACCGCCTTCTTTTTTCACAACTGCTTCTACAGTTTCTACTACCTCCTCTTTAGGAGTCTCTACTTTTTCTGTTGGAGTTTCGTTTTCGACTTTCTTCAAATCGTCCTTTTCATCGTCCGCCATATTAAATGGTAAAAATTTGTATGCTTTTTGATATTTAACCAAAAAACAGAGGTTAATAAATAAAAATGAGTGCAAAGGTACATTAAATATGATTCTGATAAAAGTGTTTTATCCCATTTTATAAGGTAATTCAATCCTTTTTCAGCCCAATCCGTATAATATCCAATTATAGGAATAGTAAAAATTTGTACTTTTAGCGAATTAGCCTATATTTTTATCAAAATCAAAGACTTATACATGTCAGATCAAAGACCTTGGTTAAAAAATTATCCTACCGGAATTCCGGTGAATATAAACCCCGATAGTTACGCTACTCTGGTAGAAATGTTTAAAGATACCTTTGCCAAATACAATAAAAACATTGCCTTCAACTGCATGGGAGCCACCATTACTTTTGAACAACTAGATAAGTATTCAGAACAGTTTGGTGCTTATTTACAACAAAGAGGCCTTGAAAAAGGAGATAAAATAGCCTTGATGATGCCAAATCTAATCCAATATCCTATTGCCCTTTTTGGCGCATTGCGGGCTGGATTGATCGTGGTAAATACAAATCCTCTATATACTCCTAGAGAAATGCTTCATCAATTTTCTGATGCAGGTGTAAAAGGAATAATCATAGCCGAAAATTTCGCTTCTAATTTGGAAAAAATTCTTCCGGATACTAGTATTAAAACAGTTATTCTTGCTTCTATTGGAGAGATGCATTCATTCTTCAAGTCTAGAATGATAAATTTTGTAGTTAGGAAGATAAAAAGAATGGTTCCTGCTTTTGAAATAGCTAATACAGTTAACTTTTCTGAAGCCTTAAAAGAAGGCAAAAAATACAAATTAGAGGAGCATATTGGAAAAGCGGACGATACCATATTGTTACAATACACAGGAGGAACGACAGGCGTTGCAAAAGGCGCTATGTTGACCAATAGAAATTTAATCGCAAATATGGAGCAAATCCGAGCTTGGATGGTTCCGTTTATGGAAGAAGGAAAAGAGATTGCGCTTTCTCCATTACCGATGTATCATATTTTTGCTTTTACAGTAAATTGTCTAGCTTTAATGAGCTATGGCGCTCAAACTGTTTTGGTAACTAATGCAAGAGATCTTGACTCCATTATCAAGGAATTCAAAAACCATCCTATTGGTTTAATGACAGGCGTGAACACTCTTTTTAATGCATTATTAAACAATGAAGATTTTAAGCAGTTGGATTTTAGTAGTCTAAAAATAGCTGTAGGAGGCGGAATGGCTGTACAAAGACCGGTCGCTGAAAAATGGAAGCAGGTCACAGGTATTGATCTTTCAGAAGGCTATGGCTTGACCGAGACATCACCGGTAGCCTGTATTAATCCTTTAGATGGTAAAGGGAAATTGGGCACAATTGGCTTGCCAGTCCCTTCCACTGATGTAAGAATTGTTGGCGAGAATGGAGCCCCTTTAGCAATGGGCGAAGTGGGCGAATTACAGATAAAAGGCCCTCAAGTAATGAAAGGCTACTATAATAGGCCAGAAGATACGGCCAAGTCCATTAATGAAGAAGGCTGGTTTAGTACTGGTGACATCGCAAAAATGGATCCAGAGGGATTTTTCCAGATTGTAGACAGAAAGAAAGACATGATTTTGGTATCTGGTTTCAATGTCTTCCCAAATGAAGTAGAAGAAGTTGTAGCTTCCATGGATAAAGTTCTTGAAGTTGCTGCTATTGGAGTTCCTAATGCAAAGTCTGGAGAATGTGTAAAAATCTTTGTCGTAAAAAAAGATAAGTCTTTAAAGGAAGATGAAATCATAGCTTATTGTAGAGAGAACTTGACAGGATATAAAGTTCCAAAAGAAATTGAATTCAAAGATGAATTACCAAAATCAAATGTTGGTAAAATATTGAGAAGACTCTTAAAAGAAGAATCATAATAAATCTCCACTGACATCTGACATCTGACATCTGACATCTAAAAAAAGAAAAGGCAGACTTAAAACTAAGTCTGCCTTTTTCAATTATAGAGTGATTAAAATCACTTTATAGCATTATTTTTTAAGAGCATCTCTTATTTCTGCTAACAACTCTTCTTGTGTTGGACCAGGTGCTGGTGGTGGTACTGCTTTGTTGTAAGCCTTAACTACCAAGAACAATACAAAAGAAATAATCAAGAAATCGATAAGAAATTTCAAGAATTTACCATACCTGATTGCAACTTCTGGAGTCGCTACAGTTCCGTCAGCATTTAATTCTCCTGCTTGTAAAACAGATTGTAAGCTACTAAAGTCTACACCTCCCATAGCTAATCCTAAAGGTGGCATTAAAATATCACCAGTAAATGAAGTAACAACAGCTCCGAAAGCTCCAGCCATAATTACAGCTACAGCAAACCCGACTACATTACCTTTGTTAATGAACTCCTTAAATTCTGCCCACATAATTTTTAAAAATTTTTAGTTGGTTAATCAAAATAAATTTTCTCAAGGTTTTGACGTCCAATGGGATATTCGTCACTTACAACAACCTTTAAAGATATTTAAAATTACGATTTTTCCTAATATATAGGGAGTTAGGTGAAATTAATCTTTAAATAAGCTATATTTGGTGCTTAATTTTAAAAGCTATAAAACTAATGGATCGAGATCTCTTTCACAAGATCGCATTGACCAAGATTCCTAATATTGGTCCAATACTCACGCGAAATCTTCTAAATCACTTTCAATCAGCTAATCATATATTTGAAGCCTCCCAAAAAGAGCTAATAAAAGTTCCAGGTATAAGTTTGAATTTAGCTAAGCTAATCAAGTCAAAAAAAACATTCGCAGAAGCAGAGCAAGAATTAGTTTATTTGGACCAAAATAACATCCGTTGCATTTTCTTTCAAGATGAGGACTATCCAGAAAGATTAAAACACAATCATGCTGCTCCAGCTATTTTATACGCCAAAGGAAATTTCAATTTGAACCACCCAAGAAATGTTGCTATAGTAGGTACTAGAAAATACAGCCCGATTGGAAAGCAAAATACAGAAGCATTGGTCAAGGGTTTAAAAAAATACGATGTTCAAATCTTAAGTGGTTTAGCTTATGGAATAGATTTTCTTGCGCATAGTAGTTCTCTGGATCACAACATTCCGACTATTGGCGTGCTTGGCCATGGACTTTCTTTGATATATCCATTTGATCATAAAAAAATTGCCAATGAAATGCTTGAAAACGGCGGTTTACTAACGGAATTTTCATTTAAAACTGGTATTAACAAAGATCAATTTCCAATGAGAAATAGAATTGTTGCTGGTCTTTGTGATGCCTTAATTGTAGTAGAATCTGCTGTGAAAGGAGGTTCTATAATCACAGCTGAATATGCAAATAGTTATAACAAAGATGTATTTGCTATCCCTGGAAGAATACAAGATAAAAGCGCAGGAGGTTGTAATAGATTGATTAAAATAAATAAGGCGCACCTTTTGGAAAAACCAGAAGACATTGGTTATATCATGGGATGGGACAATCAAAAAAAGAATTTACCGCATCAACAAAGTTTGTTTGTTGACCTTTCCGATCTTGATCAAAAAATCATAGAAAGCATTAAAAAATATGGTGAATCAAGCTTTGATAGGCTTAGTTACGAAACAGAAATCCAAAATTCAGAATTGGCATCAATCTTATTAAATTTAGAATTTAAAGGAATAATTAAATCTTTACCAGGGAAACGCTTTATCTTGAATTAAAATTGAAATCAATGTCATTTGTAAATAAAATAATAATTCTCTTTTTAGTAGTAATAGTATTTAGTTGTACTTCTTACATTACTCCATCTGTATCAACATATGAAGGTGGGGAATATGAGGTATCTGATATGAATATTAAATCTGCTCCTCAAGGATATTCTTCTAAAAAAGCTAAAAACCTCATTTTACTTATTGGAGACGGCATGGGAGTTGCTCAAATAACAGCTGGGCTTTATTCAAACAATAAATCTTTATATCTCGAAGAATTTCCTGTGGTAGGTTTACACCAAAATCACGCCTCTGATAATTTAATCACAGACTCTGCTGCTGGTGCTACTGCTTTCGCCTGTGGCGTAAAAACTTATAATGGTGCCATCGGTGTTGACGCTGACACCATTCCTCACAAAACTATTTTAGAAGAATGTGAGGAAAATGGAATGGCAACTGGGATGGTCGCCTCTTCTACAATTGTTCATGCAACCCCAGCATCCTTCATTGCCCATGTCAAAAAAAGGAAAATGTATGAAGAAATTGCTGAAGCCTTTTTGAAAACTGAAATAGATTTTTTCGTAGGAGGTGGCAAAAAATATTTTGATAGAAGAGACGATGATATCAACTTGATAGAACAGCTACAGAAAAAAGGCTATGCCATGTCTACCTATTTTACAAAAGAATTTTCTGATTTAACTATAGACAATTCAAAAAAATTCGGACACTTAACGTCTGATGCCGATCCTGTACCTTTTAGTCAAGGTAGAAAATATTTATTACCAGCGGCCAAAACTGCTATGGAGTTTCTTAAAACACACGAAGACAAAAGTGATGAAAAAGGTTTTTTCTTAATGATTGAAGGTTCTCAAATAGACTGGGGTGGACATGCTAATAATGCCGAATATATCATTTCTGAAATGCTAGAATTCGACAACATTATTGGAGAAGCATTAAAGTTTGCTAAGGAAGATGGGGAAACTCTAGTTGTAGTAACTGCGGATCATGAAACTGGTGGATTTGCCGTAAATAATGGCTCTACCTTAGATAGTTTAAAAACATCCTTTACTTCGACTTATCATACCGCCGAATTAATTCCCGTTTTTGCCTATGGACCTGGGGCTTACCAATTCACAGGAATGTATGAAAATACTGAGATCTATAACAAAATGAGACTAGCCTTAGGTTTTGAGTAAATAATTAATGCTTTAACATTCTCTTATAGTTCTCATTGGCCCTATTATCGTTATAGTTTATGAACTTGATTAAGTTCCATTAAAAGTGCTCATATATCAAATTACAATGATCAATTATTTGAAATACTTTTCCATCATTATTTTATTCATTTTCTGCTCCAAGAATGGAATAGCCCAAGTTGTTCACAAAAAAAATGCAAGTGAAAAAGTAGTAAGATTATTCGACAGAGGAATGAAATATGTCTTCAACGGAGTAGAAGATAAAGCCTTATCAGATTTTGAAAAAGTGATTCAACTTGAACCAAATTTTCTTGATGCATACATTCAAATTGCAGTTATATATTCAGATAGAAAAAAATATGAAAAAGCAGAACAAAAATTTGAACAAGCATTGGCCATAAGCGAAACTTACGAACCAAAAGTTTTGTACACATTGGCTTTGACTGAAATGAGACTGAACAAGAAGGATGAAGCCATAGCACATCTAGAAAAATTTATTGCAACGGATTCCAAATATGATAAGCTTAGAAAAAAAGCAGCTACTCATGTCGCGACAATTAAATTTAAAGAAGAAGCAATGGCTAACCCAGTTCCTTTTGCCCCGATAAGTCTTGGAGATGGTATCAATACTTCAGACCTAGAGTATCTTCCTTCTCTTACTGCAGATGGAGAAACCATGGTCTTCACCAGAAGAATTTTACCTGCAAGCGGAAATGTCAACCGAGGTAATGAAGATTTTTACATTAGTCATTTTAAAGATGGAAAATGGACCAAAGGCAGAGCCTTAGAAACAATAAATAAACCTGAGACAAATGAAGGCGCACAAAGTCTTTCAGCAGACGGAAAATTACTTGTCTTCACTATTTGTGATCGTAGAGACAGCTATGGCGGTTGTGACCTTTATTATTCACAAAATAAAAAAGGAATCTGGACTGCTCCAAAAAATTTAGGGAATAAAGTAAACTCAAGAGCATGGGAAACCCAGCCTTCCATTTCAGCAGATAAAAAATCAATTTACTTTGCTTCAAAAAGAGATGGCTCTCTTGGTGGTTCTGATATTTGGGTCACAAATAGAAAGAGTGGCGGTACTTTTGAAGCACCTATTAATTTAGGGGATCAAATAAATACCTCTGGAGACGAGCAGTCACCGTTCATGCATCCGGATGGGCAAACCCTTTACTTCATGTCAAATGGGCATCCTGGTATTGGCAAAACCGACCTTTTCTATTCAAGATTACAGGAAGATGGTTCTTGGGGGACCCCAATCAATCTTGGATACCCTATCAATACTGAAGCACACGAAGGGGCACTTGTTGTAAGCACAGATGGCAAATATGCCTTTTTTGCTTCTGATCGATTTCAAGATTCAGAAAACAAAGATGGGAAGATAGACATCTACAGTTTCGAACTGTATCCAGAAGCAAGACCAAATCCAGTAACTTATCTAAAAGCGAATGTTATAGATGCTGTAACTGGAGAAGCAATCAAAGCAACTGTCGAATTAAATAGTTTGATTGAAAATGAAAGACTCCACTTTGCAAATACAGATGCTGAAGGAAACTTTCTTGTTTGCTTACCTTCTGGAAAGCAGTATGCATTAAATGTATCAAAGGAAGGCTATTTGTTCCATTCTGAAAATTTTGCTTTAGAAAAAAAGGAGAATACAGACCCATATCTGATGACAATTGCTTTGCAGCCGATCCTTGAAAAAACTGCAACTGTAGACAGCCCTAGCATTACTCCAACAGAAAACAAACCTATTATCTTAAGAAATGTATTTTTCGAAACTGGCTCTGCTGAACTATTAGCTCAGTCAACTACAGAATTGAACAAGTTAATAAAGTTACTAGATAGTAATCCTAATTTAAACATTCAAATCAATGGACATACTGACAATGTTGGTTCTGAGATAGACAATCAAACCTTATCTGAGAATAGGGCCAAAGCAGTTTACCAATATTTAATTGACGGCCAAATTTCTTCTTCAAGACTAAAATATAAAGGCTTTGGAGAAAATCAACCAATCGATTCGAATGACACAGAACTCGGTAGAAAAAATAATAGAAGAACGGAATTTGTAGCCATCTAATAACTTCACTCCAATATCTCTGTGCAATTCTTTATATAGTTCAAAAAGCTTTTCAAATTTGGATCGAATACTTGAAGGATAGCTATCACCAATTTCAGTTATATATTTTTATTCACCGAAACTTAGCCAGCAACTAAGCTCTATTAATTTTACCTTTACCACGAACCAAATGAAATGATTTTGCTTTTATGACAAAGCAGTCCATTTTAAATATTGATCATCTGAAAACCAATTAAAATGTTTGTATTTGTTGAAAAACAAGGGTCTTATCTTGTAGGCTTCTTTAGCCCTAAAAATGAATGGCACACCGTTAAGAGAGGTGTGACCTTGGAAGAAGCAGAAAAATACGTACACTATCTAAATGGAGGAAATCAATAATCTATGAAGGTGAAATTAATAAAACTACAAAGTTTTACTAGTCATGAAAGATGAATTTGCAATTTGATTTCACTCATTAATTATTTATTGGATAATTATTACAAAATTTATACCCGTTTCTTATATTTGAAAGGACCCTACTATTGGGTCCTTTTTTCTATTTTGTATTATCAAATTCCACCAACACCGATTGACCCGTCCCTTCACCACCGAGCGTCCATTCCCACTTTTCATGCAGAACAATTTTACCTGCAGGATTCGTGCTTACTTCACTATTGCAAACACCACCTTTAAACGTACCAGTTTGATTTAAGTGTTGATAATGAAAGACAAGATGTTTGCCATCTTTTATATATCCACTTAGGGTTCCAAATTTAACTTCACCTCCTCGATAAGTTCCCCAGATGATTGTGCCATCCTGTCTGTAATGAAAAACTGTATCTTCACTCACCTCTCCTGATTCTGAATTAGAGGAAGCTTTAAAGAATTTATTATTTAGCATGATTGAATATTTTATTATTTGAATAAACTCAGACTAGTGTTTGATCTTAGATCAAGCATTCCATTCCTTGCATCTCTAGATGCATTATTTAAGACTAATGAACTCAAAAATATGCGATTCCATCAGTTCTAGCACAAATCTCAGATTTGTTGAAGTTTGTCACCAGATCGAAGATCTTGCGCCAGTCTCGAGTTTGTCAAAGAACTAGTGCTTGATCTAAGATCAAGCATTCCATTCCTTGCATCTCCAGATGCATTATTTAAGACTAATGAACTCAAAAATATGCGATTCCAACAGTTCTAAAACAAATCTCAGATTTGTTAAAATTTGTCACTAGATCGAAGATCTAGCGCCAGCCCCAATCGCAGCCTCTTGCTGCAATAAAAAATCACCTATACCAAAAAAACTCATACGCCTCTCCTTTCAAAAACACATCCTTCCCAGCTGGCAAAGCCAAAAACGCATCTGCTTCTACCAAGTTTGCTAAATCACCCGAGCCGTTTCCTCTTTTTGGTAAGGCAACACATTGCCCAGTAGCTTTGTATGACAACTCCACTTCAACAAAGAAATCCAAATCAGGCTTAAATTGAACATCCGCTCCAAGTACAGCAAATTGCTTCTTAGGATAATTTCCACAAAGTGATTTTTCAAGCCATGGAATAAAATAACGATGCATACACATGAAAGAAGAAATGGGATTGCCTGGAAAGGCAAATACCATGCACTGCTTCTTATAATTACCTAACCAAAATGGTTTACCTGGTCTTTGTTTGACTCGATGAAATAATTTTTCTACTGATAAAGAATCAAGTACCTCGGGTAAAAAGTCATACTTCCCTTTCGAGACACCTCCACTCAAGAGTAGGACATCATACAAGTCTAAATATTTTTTAATTTTAATTTTAATTTCTTCAACATTATCATTCAGATGATCTGAAGCAGCATTTATCCCAATAGATTTTAATTTACTAAGGACGGTATGCACATTTGATCTTCTAATTTGATGCGCCAAAGGTTGCTTCTCAACTTCAACCAATTCATCTCCAGTTGAAATAACCATCACCTTTGGAATTTTCGAAACAAGAACTGATGTCTTTCCTATGCTTGCACCCACACCAATTTCTGCAGAACTTATTCTTCTATTTTGACTAACAAGCAAGGCACCTACTCCTCTATCTTCTCCTTTATAATGTACGTTTTGCTTGTCTTTTATTGAGTCTATTGTTATAGTTGCAACATCATCAATTATACTTAGATCTTCATAGCGGATTACAGTATCAGTATTCATAGGCAATATGGAGCCCGTCATCACTTCCATGCAATTAGCATTATTCTTTAACTTTTTTTGGGGATCGCCTGCTGCTGCAATGGCTTCTATTTTAAATTGAGTTCGGCCAGATTGAAAAGATTCATAAACGATCGCAATCCCATCCATGGTCACCCGATCATAAGGAGGTAGCGGCCGGTCCGCATACCAATCTTCTTTGAGTATACGATGAAGTGATTCAGACAAAGTAACTTCCTCTGTGCCAAAGTCAAATATGTTTTGGTCTACAATTTTTAATGCTTCTTCTACACTTATCATTATCCTCCGATTGATGCCATTGATTCCGAAATACTTGGATTTTTAACTCTTGCTTTTTCCGCTTCAAAACCATCTTTATAACGATGTCCAATGGCTTGCTTTACCGCAGCTACTATTTGTTCATCTGTGGCACTAGCTCTCATTAAATCCCTAAGATTAAATACCCCATCATCATACAAACAAGTTTTGATCAAACCTGTAGGAGTCAAACGAAGACGGTTGCAAGTACCACAAAAGGATCTGGTGTAAGCAGGTATAATCCCAAAAGTTCCTATGAAGCCCGGAACTTTGTAATTTAAAGCTGTAGAATGTTTTGGATCGACAAGCTTTTCTACCCGACCAAAGTGGTTTTTTACCATTTCCAAAATTTTTACATAATCCCATTCTAAAACTGTTCGTGTTCGACCAGCTCCATTAAAAGGCATTTCTTCAATAAACCGAATGGCTACTTTTTTATTTCTCGCGAGTTCAATTAAAGGGATAATGTCTTCTGTATTCTGCTCTTTCATCACGACACAGTTCAACTTCACATCAAGATTTCTACGGACCATCTCTTCAAAACAAGACCAAACCGTATCAAACAAATCTCTTTTCGTGATTTCGAAAAATCGTTCTTTATTCAAACTATCAATACTCAAATTAAAAGAATTGATACCCATCGCTTCCAGCTCATCTAAGTATCTTGCAGTGATTGTACCATTCGTAGTGATGGCTACCTTTTCTATGCCTTCAATTTGAGTCAAGGCTTTTAAAAATTGCATGATGTCTTTTCGCAAAAAAGGTTCTCCTCCGGTAATGCGGACTTTGCGCAAACCTTCTTTAGCTAAAAGCTTAATTAGGCGCAATAATTCTTCAAACGAAAGTAGTGATGATTTTTCAACAAAATCAATACCTTCTTCAGGCATACAATAGAAACATCGCAAGTTACACCTATCGGTAACAGCCAAACGCAAGTAATCCACTTCTCTCCCATGATTATCTCTCAACATATATTGCTTCTCTTGAATGAATTGTTCCTTTCTTTTCTTTTAAAAATCCCCCTTGGTGGTTTCTAAATTTTGCTAATATTTCCGAAGCTATTGCTAAAGCAATTTCTTCAGGTGACTCTGCACCAATGTCTAGACCAACTGGACTAAAAAAATTATCTTGCTTCAACAAATGTTTAAAGCCTGTTTCTTCTATCATCTTAAATAATCGCTTTCTTGGCCCTAACATCCCAAGATATGATGCTCCTTGATCAATAAAAATTGGCAACATTTTCTTATCCCAATTGTAATCATGTGACATAAAAACAATTGCTGTATATTCATCAACTGGAACTTCTTCCGCTTCTTCATATTCATATATTTTTTCAATCTGTGAAAATACATACTTAGGAAGCTTCTTCATTCTCCCAACTATACTGACCTTCCAGCCTATTTCTCGAGCCAAACTTACGAATGCATGTACATCGTAATTGTCTCCAATTAAAATCAATCTTGTTTCTGGACGAATGTACTCTGCTAAAACTTTCAGTTCCTGCCCGTTTTCATTTCTTGCTGTAAATATTCTATTCCTCTTTTCCCTATTAACCTCTTCAATCCACCCCGAAAGCAAGCTTGGCTCAAGCAAACAGAAATTATCGTCAAAGAAATCTTCATTGACAAACTTTGAAGAAGCAAGAAATTCATCTGAGCCAGACGTAGCTATAATTTTGAACAAAATTGAAGCCTTATCCGAATCGTTTATTTTGATTAGTTCTTCAATTTCATTTTTCTTATTCTGAAAATCAATTGGCGTAAAAAGAATGTCAATTTTGCCATTGCAACCCAATCCTACCCCAATTTGATTTGGATCATCTTCCAAAGTATCATAGGTAACAATGCTTGGCTTATTTTTATAAATAGCTTCCTGCGATCTTCGCAAGGCATCTCCTTCTAAGCAACCTCCACTGATACCTCCTACCCACTCCCCGTTACTTTTAACTAACATTCTGGCACCTATCCTCCGATAGGAAGATTCTTCAACGTTTACAACAGAGGCCAAAGCAACCTTAATCTTGGTAGAGTGGATTTCTTTATAAAGTGATATGATTTTTCTTATTTCTTTCAAATCAAACCAAATTTCTTATTCAAATTAAAATACTAAAATACACAGATTATCTCTAGACAAGGCATTCTGTCCCAATTCTCTTAATGTGATATTGAATTATTTAATATTGGTTATTTAAAAATTAATAATTGCAAGCTATACAAGTCAATAGATGCTAACGAATTTTTGATATAATCCCAAAAAACGCCTCTTAACTAAGTGCTAAACCATGAGACCTTCATTAAACAAGTTTATATCTTTGCTTTAAGCATGAATCATATTACATTTGTGTATTATATAAATTAGATGACCATGTTACAAATCAAATTTTTACCCAAACTCTCTGTAGTCTTAGCATTATGCCTTTCTTATAATTTTTGCTTTTCGCAAAATGATTACCTTACTAGAACTGGGCACATTCATGTCAATGCATATTCCAAAATGATGGATGTCGATGCTAATAATTATCAAGTGGCTGGACTGTTCGACCCAATTACAGGAAATATTCAGTTCACCGCACTAATCAAATCTTTTATTTTTGATCTCGGGATGGCTGATAGAATCATTAATGATGAGCGTATCAATGTTGTTGAGAAGCCCAAAGTATTTTATGAAGGCACCATTACAAATTTAGCAGATATTGATTTAAAAACAACTGGAGAATATGTCATTCATGTCAGCGGAACTTTGCACATTTGGGGAATGACAAGAATCACAGGAGCTAGAGGGACCTTAGAAGTATTGAAAGATGGCAGTCTAAAAACATCCGCCAAATTTAAAATGACAATTGAAGAAGAATCAATGAAAAAGGTGAATGACTTGATGAAAGAATATTTACCTTCAGCCATTTCTGTGGATGCAAACAAGTTAGGCATTTCAAGAGATGTTTACATTGAAACAAATATGACACTAAAAGAAACAAACCGATCATGAAAAAATTTCTCTGGATAGCCCTTTTATTTTTATTACTTATTGCTGGAATTGGGGTTTACCTTTTCAATATGTCTCCAACAAGCACCATTGGAAATCAATCCATTGATGTCAACATGAATGCTGCAGCTTTATATAAAGCTTATTCCTCAGACGAGATGGCTGGCAATAAGAAATACATAGGAAAAATATTATTGACCGAAGGTAAAATTACTGAAATCAGCAAAGATGATATGGGAGCTACCGTGTTATTACTTGCAGCCGGCAATGCACCTGGAGGCGTCCTTTGTACTTTTGGAAAAAATGAAGATCTATCTAGCTTTAAGATTGGAGATCTTGTAAAAGTGAAAGGCCAATGCACAGGCATGTTAATGGATGTAGTACTGAACAAATGTGTAGTTGAGAAATGATATTGAAAAGAATATTCTTTTTCTGCCTGTTAGCGAATTTTATGATCTTGTCAACTACCTCTAGATTAAATGCTCAAGAAAATTCTGTTCGCGCACTTTGGATGGGTTTTACGATAAAATATCAAATCACTGAAAAGCTTTCCATAAAAAACACAGTTCTTCAAAGGTTCAGAGATGAAGAGAAAAGCTACCATAATAATTTTAATCAGCCTTTTATCAATTATAAATTAAATAAAGAGCATGCCTTTGGACTAGGTTATAGACCAACTTGGTTTGAAGAAATCCCGGATTGGCATTGGATCATCTTAGAATATAAATTCAATAAAAAACTAGGCAAAAGGCTCAAAGTAGTAAACAGACTTTGGTATCAACATGCTTTAGATCATAAAGACATCGAATACAGAGATTTTTTCAGAAATCATTTAAGCTTGCATTTAACTACTATTAATAAGATCACTCCATTTATTGGCATTGAGCCATGGTTTCAAATTAATGACGTAAATGAAGTCAATAGGTTAAGATCTTTGTTTGGAGTAAATTGGAAACTTCATGATCAAATTAATTTGACGACAAAATATTTTCACCAGAAATCTTGGTGGCCTGATCCTAATTTTATTCAAAATGTATTAGTAGTAAGTTTAAGTGCGAATATTACTTCTTTCTAGAGTAAAAAGAAATTAAATAATTTCTACTCTCTCTAAGCTATCGTTGTGAGTTTCCCCTGAGACGGAATTTTTCAATCTTCAAAACAAATATAAATTACCTGTTTCTGCTCTCAGTTTACTCATTTTTAAGATAATACACACATAAACAATACATTTACGTACGCGCATCTCATGACACTATTTTACAACAAAGGCTTATGGAATAGTATTTGCCTTTTGATGGACTATTATATTATGTTTGTGAATTCAATAAACTTATAAATTAAAAATTTTATGAAAATTACTAATCTACTTTTGGCTCTTGCTCTTGGAGCGTTGTTTTTCTTAGCATCATGTAAAGATGATGAAGCTGCTTCAGGTTGCACCAGATGTTCATTTGATATCCTAACAGTAAATTGTTACGTTGACGTTTGTGATGACGGCAGTACTTCTACAAGTGGAGGTACAACTTGTGCTACATTAGAAGCATCAATTCAAGCTACTAGTACAACTAAAGAAGAGAAAATTGCTGATTTAGAAGCTTTCGGTTGCGATTGCAAATAATCAAAAGTTATTTTTTAATAAAAAGCTTAGTACAACTAGTTTGTGCTAAGCTTTTTTTATTTACGGATTCCTTTTAACTTTGATCAAAGCCTATATGTTTTATGGCGGTCTACTTGACATCCATCTTGCAAGAGCAAAAAATAGTCAGTCATGCCTAAAATTTTATTTACTTCTGCACTTAAAAAATTCTACCCAAGCTTAAAAAGCCAAGAAATTCCCGCTCAGACCTTGCCTGAACTTATAAGCAAGGTAAATGAAATCTATCCCGGAATACAGGATTACATCCTTGAACAAGACGGTTCTTTGCGAAAACACGTCAACATATTTATCTCTGGAGAACTAATAAAAGATCGGATTGCTTTGAAAGATGGATTTAAACCAGATGATGAGATTTATGTTTTTCAAGCGCTTTCTGGAGGATGATTGAAAGCCATTTGCTTTTGGCTATTAGCCATTTGCATAAAGTAATTTTAAAAAGTAGAAACCTTGACCTTACTTTCTAGATTTTACTTTCTGCTTTATTCTCCCTTTTCTATTTATCGCTTAATCTTTTTACTTTAATAAAATTACGCTTCGTCTTCTTGTCCAAGTACTGCTGCCATATACATCCTATTCATCTTTGCAATATTCGTTATTGAAATTTCCTTTGGACATTCAACTTCACAAGCACCAGTATTAGAACACATTCCAAAGCCTTCCTCATCCATTTGATTTACCATAGAACGTACTCTTTTTGAGTTTTCAACCATACCTTGAGGCATTAATGCAAGATGATTGATCTTAGCAGCAGTAAACAACATAGCTGATCCATTTGGACAAGCTGCTACGCAAGCACCACAACCTATACAAGTTGCCGCATCAAATGCTTGACCTGCAGTGTCTTTTTCAATTGGAATAGAGTTTGCATCCTGAGCCTGACCTGTATTTACAGATATATAACCTCCTGCTTGTATAATACTATCAAAAGCCGTTCTATCAACTACTAAATCTTTTATAACTGGAAATGCTTTGGCTCTCCAAGGTTCAATTGTTATTACATCACCATCCTTGAAAGTACGCATATGCAACTGACAGGTCGTAGTCCCTCGCTGAGGCCCATGTGGTTTCCCATTGATTACCATATTACAAGTACCACAAATTCCTTCTCTACAATCATGCTCAAAAGCCACTGGTACTTTTCTTTCAGATACCAATCTTTCATTGAGTACATCCATCATTTCCAAAAATGACATGTGCCCTTCAGCCTTCACCTGATAAGTTTCGAAGTTGCCTGAATGCCCACCTGATTTTTGACGCCAAATTCTTAATGTAAGGTTCATAATTTATTTAGTTGTCAGATGTCTGTTGTTAGATGTCTGTTGGATTATTAACATTTCTTTATCTAAGGTCTTTATTACTTTTTAGATAATTTATTGTTCCACTTATCAGACGTCTACAAGTCGTTACATCTTGTTCAAATTTATTAAATTCTTGTGGTGAAATTTCATTGAACTTTTTCAATAAAATTAATTGTGTTTCCAATTCATATAATGATCCTCTTGCGATATACATAAAATGGATTGTTTCCTTTTTATACTGCCTCCCAATTCCTTCTGCTACATTAGATGGAACCGAAACCGCACTTCTAATTGCTTGATTTATTAGCGGAAAAAGGTTTCTGTCCTGTACCTTTTTCAATTCTTTTATTACTTCAAAACTGAGTTCATTAGTCTGAACCCAGACTTTCATGTCTTTATAATTCATAGCTTAGTTTTAGTTTCAATTACTTATAACTTATTTCAACCAACTCCCCAACCTCCAGCTTCCAACACTGACATCTGTCATCCGACATCCGACATCTATTTATAACTTCTCGTTTTAAGTTCCACATTCTCAAAAACCAAATCCTCTTTATGCAAAATAGGATTCGTCTCATTCCACTCCCAGGCTGCAGAATAAGTATAGTCGGCATCGTTTCTCTTTGCCTCTCCCTCTGCTGATTTATACTCCTCTCGGAAGTGTCCACCACAGGATTCATTTCTGTCGAGTGCGTCAACCATCATCGTTTCTCCTAGTTCTAGGAAGTCTGCAACTCTGGCTGCTTTTTCAAGCTCAGGGTTGAACTCATCCATAGTACCAGGGATGAAAAGATCTTTGTAGAATTCTTCTCTAAGATCTCTTATCATCTGACGACCTTTTTTCAAGCCTTCCGCACTTCTTGCCATGCCGCAATATTCCCACATGATCTTGCCCAAAGCTCTATGGAAGTCTTCAGCAGACCTGCTACCTTGGATGCCCATTAGCTTAGTTAATCTATTTTTTGTACTAGTTAAAGCTTCTTCAAATTCTGGTGTTTCTGTACTTATCTGCGGTGTACGTATTTCGTTAGATAAGAACTGGCCTATTGTATAAGGAATCACGAAGTATCCATCAGCTAATCCTTGCATCAATGCAGATGCACCTAATCTGTTTGCACCGTGATCAGAAAAATTAGCTTCTCCTAAGGCAAATAAACCTGGCACATTGGTCTCTAGATTATAATCAACCCAAAGTCCCCCCATTGTATAATGCACCGCTGGATAAATACGCATTGGCGTCTTATAAGGATTTTCACCCATGATGTTAGCGTACATATCAAAGAGGTTTCCATATTTCGCCTTGACGACCTCTTCTCCCAATTTGGTGATTGTATCTTTGCTAGGATTGTCTAAGCCTTTAGTATGAGCGGCTGACTTTCCATAACGTTCTATTGCTGAAGCAAAATCAAGAAATACACCTAATCCTGTAGAAACAATTCCTTTGCCTTCATCAGAAGCTACTTTGGCAGCTCTAGAAGCAACATCCCTTGGTACAAGATTTCCAAAAGCTGGATACCTTCTTTCCAAATAATAATCTCTATCCTCTTCTGGTATATCTAATGCAGTCTTTCGACCTTCTCTAATCGCTTTTGCGTCTTCAACCGTTTTTGGAACCCATACTCGTCCATCATTTCTCAAAGACTCTGACATCAAAGTAAGTTTTGATTGATAGTCTCCTGATTGCGGAATACAGGTTGGATGTATTTGTGTGTAACAAGGGTTGGCCATTAAAGCCCCACGATGTACTGCTCTCCAGGCTGCCGTTACATTACAATTCATCGCATTTGTGGATAGATAAAAAACATTACCGTATCCTCCTGTTGCCAAAACAACACAATG
>CALIIW010000302.1 GCA_938018185.1 uncultured Saprospiraceae bacterium | reverse complement strand
CCCATCATGAAATCCTATAAAGGCAAGTTCAGAAATATTGTCAAGGATAAAATTGTTTTCCTCATTATCATTTATAGAAGCCAAGTAAGCTCCCGAATTTTTTGCTGCAGCTTGAGCATCTGACCAATTCATTTTCTGTTTAGAAAGAAAATACTTATGGCCATTCCTTTCTCCTAATAGATCATATCCAGAAAGATCATTTGGACATTCGCTAGCATCAACTTGTTCAATAACAATATCGAAAAAACATGTCAGTGGTTCTGAACCACAATTGTCTGTCAATAAAAACTCAACAGTATGTAAACCGATAGGGTATAGGTTGTCTTGAAATAAATCGCCTAAAGTTTCTAACTCAAAACCATCAGGGCAGTTTGATGCAATCCTAGGTTGGTCCCAGTTTACCGTTGCAAAATCTGAGCTTGTCATTATGATTATGTCCTCAGGGCAATCTATAGAAGCTTCTATTTGCATTTCAACTGTCACTTGAAAGGAACAAGTCACAACAGTGCTGTTACAATTATCAGTTAAGCTATATTCTATTGTAGTTGTAGAGCCAGCATCGAAAGAAGATCCACTTGCAGGACCCGCTGTCTGGGTCAACGAAATGCCTTCAGGGCAATTGCCATCAAATATTGGATCTTGCCAAGTAACTACCATTGAGGAAGCATCTGTGCTTTGGGTGATGTCATCTGGGCATGTAATGCTTAGCTCGTTTTCAAATGCTACAACAAAATTAAAAGAACAAGTCACTGGGCTCTCAGGATCGCAAAAATCAAAAGCACTATATGAAATTACGTAAGAGCCAGCAGTAAGGCTTTCTCCTAGTTCTGGACCTTCAGTTTGTGTCAATTCAAATCCATCTGTACAAGAAGAGCTCACAACTGGAGGAGTCCAAATTGCAAAGGCTTCACCTGGTGCAGTTGTTATCATAATGTCGGCAGGACACTCCAAACTGATCTGATTTGTGTTATCACTTATTTCAAGATTCTCATACCATTTAATGCCATTGGCTGAACTTAAACTCATGATATCGAGGTCAGCGTCTTGATCAATGTCAACTGCATAAAGTCCATCAGAATATATTTGGTCCTTGTCTAAGCTGCTTGAAGTGAAATTATTGGTTCCATCATTTTCCCAATATTTTACACCAAAAGTACCCCCGGTATAAAAAATGCGGGTGTTGTCAGAAGTGAAAAGATCAATGTCTCCGTCATTGTCAAAATCGCCAGCCTCTACATTTCCAAATTGACCAACTTCAAGGACTTGTATTGTAAACAATCCTGATCCGTCATTTTCAAACCAGGTCAACTGACCACTTAAAGTCCAACAAGCTATTATTACATCAAGGTCACCATCTAAATCCATATCTATTAAATTTAGATCAGAAATATATGGAGTGGATTCAGCTATGACCGTTTTACTCAAAGTGCCATCTCCATTGTTTTTAAATAGCAATACTTCTTCAGTAGCAATATCAGAACACACAATGTCCAATAAACCATCTGAATCTATATCGTCTAGAACGAATTCGGTCGCTCTTTCCACTGAAACTAAAGTAGACGAAATGAAAGATCCGTCCCCTTCATTTTTGAATAATTCTATTTTACCATTTAATCCAGTCGAAACTAAAAAATCCATATTTCCATCATTGTCATAGTCACTTATAAGGATGTTGGCAGGTCCTTCTTCTGGAAAATTAAAAATAGTATCAACTTCAAAACTTTGATCTCCTTGATTTACATACAGATACAAATCTGTTTGAACATAAGAGCCTGCAATAAAATCCATATCCCCATCATTATCGAAGTCCGCAGCTTTTAAATCAGTAGCTTTATTTATGTTTTCTTCAATAAAATATCTTGTAAAATTTTGATTCCCGTCATTTTCGTACCAAAAGATACTTCCTTCACTTATTGAAGATGCCAACAAATCAAGATCACCATCTGAGTCAAGATCAACAGGGTCACCGTAATTGGCTCCATAAATATCTCCATCCAGAAGTTCTTGGCTGAAATTTAAATCTCCATCGTTCACTAATATGAATATCTCATCAGTTCCTGAATTATCAGCAACAATGAAATCTCTATCTCCATCATTATCCATATCGGAGAAAGTAAAAATTTTACCTTCCATGAAGGGATCAATGATCACAAAAGCGGCATATTCACCATTGCCTAAATTTTCACTCCATTGGTTTCCACTTACCCTGTCCAAATCCCCATCAAGATCTAAATCAAAACCTGATTGAGAAGAATTAGTTATAGGATCAGAATAATTTTTAGAAAAATTAGCTGCACCATCATTCTCATAGTAAAATCGTCCTGTATTGTCAATGTGGTTTTTTACATCTAAATCTCCATCTCCGTCTGCATCACTAATATTTGTAGTTGCATAATTAAGATCTGAAGATTCTGGAAATGTTCTATAGGTATACCCATCTCCAAGATTTTCTCTCCAAGATAAATCATATTCATCTTCAGTTTCTTCGACAATAACTATATCCAAGTCTAAATCGCCATCTAGATCTCCAAAAGAATAAGAAAGAATGGCATAACTTTCATAGACTTCTTCGCTTGCAATTATATTTTTGTCAAAATCCCCTTGTTTGTCATTGACAAACATATATACGTAATAATCAATTAAGCCTGTCTCAAAAGAATCCTCGTAATGGTCAATTGTTGCTTTAGCAAGAATGTCAGGGTAGCCATCTAAATTTACATCCTTGATGACCAAACTACTCATACCGCCAGAATAGTCAGTAGCTGCATTACGAGTGCCTTCAATAAAATGTCTTACATATTCGTCATTGCCCTTGTTTTCAACCCAATGCAAATTTGATCCAGAATCACCTCCAGGGACACTAAAAGATGAAATGATCACGAAATCATTATCTCCATCTTGATCGATGTCAGCAACAGCAAGATGTCTAACGGCATCTTCTCCAATAGGATGTTTCTTGTATTCCCCATCACCTAAATTTTCGTACCAAGCAAAATACCAAGTACTACTTGCAACAACATCCAATAGTCCATCCTGATTTATATCATCGGATAAAATAATATTGACATCTCCAATACCACCAATGTCTATAACATGGGTATCAAAATTAGCTTGGCTTGTTAAAGAAAAAGGCAGAAAACAACATGTAAAGAACAATAATAAGATTTTAGTCCGGTTCATATCTTTGGTTTTTAATGTTAATTGCATAGGTATCCTATGGAGGCTAATGCCAATTCAATTGTGTTTAAATTAATGGAGAGGTGTTTTATGAAAATCCTAACATTAGCTAGGAGCTAAAACACGATTTGTAAGGGAAGTAAACTTAACTCAGTAGATTATTGAGCTTTACGATAGATGTATTTGAAGAGTTACAGCTGAGGAATATTTTAACGATTGACTTGGAAGCATTAGTCAAGAGGCAAGCTATGGTAAACAGCCATAAAGATGAGGGCCATCTTCATTGAATTAGATACGTCTGCATCGAGTTCATCTATGATGGTCCATTCTCGAGCATCATTTTCCCAGGTGGTATAAATGGCAAAGAATCCGTGATTGTCATTACGGAGCTCCCATTCGTTGTAGTTATTTTTAAATCGAGTTCTTAAGTGGAGGGTAATGTTATTGTCTGTGATTTTCCATTCTGTGAGGTCATTCTGCCAAGCTGTGCGACAAGTGATGATTTCTCCAAAGGAACGAACCTCCCATTGGCTTTTGTCATCTTTCCAGGGTCTTTTAATTGTGCCCCTATGTTCTTCGCCTATAGTATAATCCCATTCTGTCCAATTGAGTTGAGAAAGCCATTTCATCCTGACTTCACCAATGACTCCATCTTCTTCCGAGAACATTTCCCATTCTGTGTATTCGTCATTCCATTTGGTTCCAATACCTTCTAGCACCTGTGCCTGTAAATGACCAGATGTTAGAAATAAGATTAATAGAATGCTTTTAAGAAAACACATGAATGAAGTGATTTAATAAATTAAGACCAAAGGAATTCCCTTGGTACAAGGTTTATTTAAAACACAACAAAGCCAAATGAGACCAATAGGATTTATCTTGTCTATTGGTTCTCTTAAAATGGTAAATCGTCATCAACCTTTGCAGTTGGCTCATCCGCCATTTTTGGAAAATCATTTTTAGTGTCACCACTTTCTGCTGCAGCTGGAGCAGTTTGACCACTAGCAGATTCAATTTTCCAAGCATTTAGGTTAGTAAAATATCTACCTTCCCATTCTCTTCCTCTTAAATCAAAAGATACTTTGATGGTATCACCTTCATTGTGTCTATCTAATATTTCACAACGATCTTGTGTGAGTTGAAACTTGATTAATTGAGGATATTGACCAGGTACTTCAATAACGAAATCTCTTGCTTGAAATTTTTCGCTCTTTTTTTCCGTATCCATTCTTTTGTGTAATACACCTTCTACTTCAAATGACATGCTTATAAATTTTAGACTACAAAATTAATAAAACAAATAGACAAATGATAAGCTACTTTTAATTTTACTCAAGTTATAATTATATAAATTTACCATTCAATTGAGATGTTCCTATACTTTAGTCTTAAATCAATATGCAAGAGCCAGTTTATATCATTCATTTAGAGACAGCAACTACAGTTTGTTCTGTTAGTTTAAGTTGTAATGGGGAGATTGTCAGCAAAAAGGAATCTTTTGAAGGTTTTGATCATGCTGCCAATTTAACTTTGTTTATGGATTCCTGTCTTAAAACTGGAGAGATTGACATTAAAAAGCTTTCAGCAGTAGCAGTATCTGCCGGTCCAGGTTCATATACAGGTTTAAGAGTAGGATTTTCGGTGGCTAAAGGCATTTGTTTTGCACAAAATATTCCATTCATATACATCCCTACTTTAGAAGCATTGCTTGAAGAAGCGATTTTAAAACATCCAGACTATGACTTCTATGTGCCTATGCTTGATGCGAGGCGATCAGAGGTGTATACAATGACTGTTGATTCTGATAAAAAAGAAGTTGAAGCTTTAAAGCCCCTAGTTTTAGAAACAGGCTGCTTTAATCAATTGAAAGGAAAAGTCCTCTATTTTGGAAATGGTGCAAAAAAAATGGAAAACTTGAAAAAACAAGATGACAAAATTATTGACCTGCCTTGTTCTGCAACTTATCAATCTGCTCTAGCATATGGCAAGTTTTTAGCAGATGATTTTGAAGATATGGCCTATGCCATCCCTTTATATTTAAAGCCTCCGAATATTACAAAACCGAAGCCTTCATTCTGACAAATTAATGCGCGGAATTTGCCAAATGGAGTGACTAGTGACGGCAACACATATAAATAAAACACATTAATATTTTCTTTTATTTTTAATGTATAAATTGTATTTTCGTCTAGTTATCAGATTACTTATACATTTTGATAAATCGTATTATATTTTATTGGTACGGTTGTTGGCTAAATGGAGAGTAATACTAACAATAAAAAGATACATATTATGAGTGAGAAAAAGAATGAAACAGTTATTCTAAATTCGGGTAGTTCTGACATCCAACTAAACTATACTGAGTTGAGAAAAGCGGTATTGGTTCTAAGAGCTGTTAATCACAAGTTAAGACAAAACATCATCGACCTTTTAGAAGAGCACGGTAGAATGACCGTTACAGACATCTATATCAAATTACGATTAGAACAATCTGTAGCATCACAACATTTGGCTATTTTAAGAAGATCCGGTGTAGTAAAAACCGATAGAGAAGGTAAGTTTATTTACTATTCTTTGGATAAGGATCGTTTAAACCAAATTTCAAGATTAGTAGAAGAATTAGCTTCTTAAACCAAATTATTTCTTCTTCACCAAACTGATACTTTTTGGTGGAAAATTAAAAAAATGCTGTATACATGAATTGTATGCGGCATTTTTTCGTTTTTCTTTTGATAGAATGAAATAAAAACGCATATTTGCGAATCCTATGTGTTATAAGTCAAATAGCACATCTTAAACAAAACGAACATGCATAAGGGAAAAGCAAGTATTAACGTAGAAAAACTCAACGAATCAAGTGAAATACTTAGAGCTTTGGCTCACCCATTAAGAATGCAAATTCTAGATTTCATTGACAAGAATGACAAAATTAATGTCAATAAAATTTACAACACACTCAAGTTGGAGCAATCCATTACCTCTCAGCATCTACGAATATTAAGAATGGCGGGTATCGTAAAGACCCATCGAGATGGTAAGTTCATTCACTATAGTATCGATTATTCTAAGGTATCAAATGCGGTGAAAGCAATAGATTCATTTCACCAATTAGACGTGGCCTAATTACTATTCAACTCTGTTTCTTGATTTTCTTCGGAGGCCTCCTCTGAAGATTCTTCTAATTGATTCAAATCATTTTTGAAAAAACTGCGGTGGAATATGATAGTACTCAGTACTCCTGCTGTTATGTATAAGTCCGCTAAATTAAATACTGCTCTTAAAAACAATACTTGCCGATTGGGCCAAAAGGGAAACCATTCTGGTAGTCGCCATTGTGCTATTGGAAAATATAGCATGTCTACTACCTTCCCATACAAGAATCCACTATAACCTCCTTCCGCTGGAAAAATCTCTGCTAAACCTCCATGATAAGGGCTTTCAGAAAAGATCATCCCGTAAAAAGCTGAATCGATTATGTTTCCGATAGCTCCTGCCAAAATCAAAGCAAAGCTTATTAGCATCCCGTTTGACGCTTTACTCCTCACTAGAAAACTTATGAAATATATTAATCCTGATACGGCAACAATTCTAAAGACACTTAAAAATAGCTTGCCGTAGTCACCACCCATCGAAAAGCCAAAGGCCATTCCATTGTTTTCAATAAATCTTAGTTTGGCCCAGCTCAATCCCATGATGGCAATCTCTTGATTGTATTCCATATTGGTCTTAACCCATATTTTAAACCATTGGTCTAAGATGAGAACAACAAGTACCAGTAAAATGATTTTTGTAGATTGCCGCAATCTAATTTATCTTTTTTGCTTAGCTTCTATGCTAAGCGTTGCATGAGGTACGGCTTTCAGTCTTTCTTTGGAAATGAGCTTCCCAGTTTCTCGACAGACGCCATATACCTTGTTTTCAATACGTAATAAAGCATTTTGAAGATGCTGAATGTACTTTTGTGTACGTGCGGCTAAAGAAGAAGTTTGCTCATTTGCTGAAGAAGTAACCCCGTCATCCAGTCCCTTGACCTTTGATTGCTCATTCTCCGCTAACTCTGTGAGTTGACTTTTGTAAAAACTCAACTGATCCTTAGCTAAGGCAAGTTTTTCTTCAATAAGTTGCTTGAATTCATCTAGTTCTTCGTCTGTATATCTGAATTTAGTTCCTTTCTTAGCCATGATCAATGATTAAGTATTAAATAATAAGCTGCAAAAGTAAAAAATATATTGTTCGAATTGCTTATATGTTTTGTCACATTTCAAAACCTTTTTTTACCTCAGCCATGCATCAAAAGTAAATTTATAACATCAAATTTCCATACTAAGTTTCCATAAACTCAAGAACTTGAACAGTCTAGCCTCATTTCTTAGTCACAAAAGCCTCAAAACCATCATATAAATAAATATGCTATATGTGCATATTATAATCAAACTATGATAAAACGCTCATCCATGCACATTGCATGGGCTAATAGAGAAAACTTAAGCCGTATGATGAAGCGTTGCATATTATTGAGTATAACTTTTTACCTGTGTACAAGTACCTTTGCTTTTCACGGGCCTATTGATTCTAATGTCTCCAATTATATTGAAAATTATTGGACGATGGCCATTTTACAAATGAAAGAATCCGGGATTCCTGCTAGTGTGATTTTGGCACAAGCTATTTGCGAATCCAATTCTGGATCTAGTACTTTGGCTATTTCTACCAACAACCATTTCGCAATAAAATGTAAATCCAATTGGACCGGAATGGTTCACTTTGAATTTGATGATGATTTGGATGTAGATGGCAAAAGAATAGAATCTTGTTTTAGAAAATATGATAGCATACAAGAATCTTATAAAGATCACACCACCTTTTTGACAGGTAGTCAAAGGTATAGACATTTGTTTAAGCTGCCTTTCTATGATTATAAAAACTGGTGCAAAGGTTTGCAAGAATGTTATTACTCTTCAAATCCAGAGTATGGAAATATTTTAATCGGAATAATAGAAACTTACGGACTTGCACAATATGATGATCCAAATTTATTAAATGTAGAGTCTCAAAAACCTAGTATAGGATTTGAGATGGAGATTCATCCGAATAGATAAGTTAGAATTGGTATTTGAATTTTATCTGAACAAGCAAAAGCAGCTAATCAGAGCAACTAAAAAATAAAGTTGAAAGGGAAAAGATTGAAATGTCTAAGTCCCGCCATAAAAAAAAACTTACTAAGCCAGTTTAGCTTAGTAAGTTTTTTGTTTTAAAGTAAGAATTCAACTATTTACTATGCAGGAGTAATTGTTTCATCAACAGAATTTTCCAAAGCTTCTTTTCTGTTTTTTAAAGGATTAGCATTATCCGACGCATACTCTTTTCTTTGTCTAGCAATATCTATTGCTGCAAACAAGGCAGTCCTAAAAGAAGAAGGATCAGCCAAATTTTGACCAGCAATATCAAAGCCCGTTCCATGGTCAGGAGAAGTTCTTACTACTGGCAAGCCAGCAGTATAGTTTAAACCATGACCAAAAGACAAAGCTTTAAAAGGTACCAGCCCTTGATCGTGATACATGGCAAGAATACCATCAAATTTTTTGAACTGAGCGGAACCAAAGAAACCATCTGCAGCAAATGGACCCATGACTAGTTTTCCTTTTTTCTTACACTCTTCTACTACCGGTTTGATCATCGTCATCTCTTCATCACCTATTAAGCCACCGTCACCTGCATGTGGATTCAATGCCAATATTGCGATCTTAGGTTTGTCTATACCAAAGTCAGTTATTAAAGAATTATAGAAAATATTCGTCTTTTTTAGAATCAATGATTTATTGATTGTTTCTCGGATCTTACTAACAGGAATATGATTCGTGACCAAACCAATTCTAAGCTCATCTGACACCATCATCATCAATGATTCTTCGACACCAAAATTGTCAGTAAGATATTCCGTATGCCCTGGATATGGAAATTTACCCATTTGCATGGCAGACTTGTTGATAGGTGCAGTAACAAGCGCATCGATACTCTTACTTTTTAAATCGGCTACTGCCCAATCCAAAGATTTGTGCGCAAAACGACCAGCATCGCCTGTGACAATGCCTAAAGTTACATTTGCTTGATCTTGCCAACAGTTTATTACATTGACTTTTCCTTTCGAAATTTGGCCAATGTTTTTTGCGTTCTGAAAGTTGAATGCAGGAATGTCAACTATATTTTTATGATAGGAAACAACTTTGCTATTCCCATAAATGATAGGGGTACATAAATTTGTAATACTTGAATTTGCTAGGGTCTTAATTATTACTTCTAAGCCAATGCCATTAATATCACCAATACTTATTCCTATTCTCATTGTCTTTTTTTAATAATTTTTTAAAAAATCAAACATCAATCTCACGCCAACTCCAGTACCTTCTTTTGGTCTGTATGTATTTGGTCTGCTTAGATATGCTGAACCCGCTATATCAAAATGCATCCAAGGATAATCTGTAAAATGCTCTAAAAATTTTCCTGCGGTAATTTGTCCAGCATATGGTCCTCCTAGATTTTTTATATCTGCAATGTTAGATTTTATCTGTTCACCGTATTCTTTCCAAAGAGGAAACTCGATGATTCTTTCATATACATTGAATCCCGAAGTTTTAACTTTTGCTGTCACCTTACTATCGGCGGTACTCATTAGTGAGATCGCTTCTGTCCCCACAGCTCTTACGGCCGCTCCTGTCAAGGTTGCAAAGTCAATCACTAATTCCGGTTTGTATCTCTTAGCGTAATGCAAGGCATCTGCCAACACCATTCTTCCTTCTGCGTCTGTATTTAAAACTTCTACGGTACTGCCATCAAACATTGTGATGACATCTCCTGGAACATATGCATTGTTGCCAGGTCGATTATCCGTTGATGGAATCAATCCTATAATATGAATAGGAAGTTTGGCTTTAGCCGCAGCTACAAAAGTCCCGATGACTGTAGCTGCTCCTCCCATGTCAGCTTTCATTCTATCCATTGAATTGGCAGTAGGCTTCAAACTCAATCCACCGGTATCATAAACGATGCCTTTGCCAACCAAGACAATAGGTTTTTTATTAGTTGCCTTCTTAGGCTTCCATTCTAGGATGTTAAATCGAGGTGGTGTGAAACTTCCTTTGTTGACAGCAATCAATCCGCCCATCTTCATCGCCTTGATTTTCTTCTCATCGAAAACCTGAATTTTAAAGCCATGCTTTTTGCCCAACTTCACAATGTCCTTACTCATCTGCTCTGCTGTGAGATAAGAAAGCGGT
>CALIIW010000301.1 GCA_938018185.1 uncultured Saprospiraceae bacterium | reverse complement strand
AAAGTAAGGGATTGAAGAAAATGATAGGGCCTTTTAATCGCCTTTGTTGTGAGATCATAAGTCAATACCACCAAGCAAGAAAGCACAAACGAAAAGAGGATGGTCAGCAATATTGTCATTGCTGTGGGATGCTCACTACTCGATTGTAATATTGAAAAATCTAACATATATTTTCGAAAACTGTGATCTTAATTTTACCTTTAACAACAAATTTACGCCAGATTTATTTCTTTTTATTAGCGTTTAAATCTTGTTTAGTATGTTATTGACTAAGCTTTTTAGAAGCATAGCAAACTTCTTAACTAATTAATCTACGTAAACAATAGCTAAGATGGTTCCTATAAAGGGCATCTTTTAGCTTTTTTATGGACAAAAGCATTAATTATGTTCAATAAGTATCTTTTTTGAACCTACAGCTGCGCCCGTCTGAAAGCTAAGAATATAGAATCCGTTAGGGATGTCTTTAGTGTCAAATTTGCCTTCGGTTCCCTTATTATGAGTTTGTTTTTTAATCAAACGTCCATTCAAATCCATTAAACTGATTTGCATTTGTTCATTCGGATCCATTCTAAAGACGACAAATTCATCTGCAGGGTTTGGAAATGTTGTGATTTTTAAATTTTCTTTTACACCAAAAATTGAGGTAAGGCTGTTAATTGCATTTGGCGTAGGAGAAACTTCAACAAATGGGCCCGTTCCATTTGGAATTCGTCCCGTTGCGATATCTGAGGTCTGTTCGCCAAAACTGATTTCATCAATAATGGTTGAATCTGCAGTTGCCAAATGAATAGATTCCCCCAAGGCTGAAAGCTTAAAATTGGCATGTAAAGGTCCATCAACACCATCTTCATCTGCCCATATTATTAAGTACCCATTTGCTGGAACAGCTACATCTGGACATTCCCACTTTCTTATATTAATTGGGTTATCTGTTAAAAAAAGCCCAAGCATGGATATTGGAGCATCTGTTGTATTGTGTATTTCAATCCAGTCTTCAAATTTGCCTTCTTCGTCAGTTATGGTCGCTGTATTTGAAGCCATAAATTCATTGATTACTAGTCCATTAAATTGCCCAAAGCAAGAAATGTATATTGAAAGCGTAAAAATAAAAGCAATTATCTTTTTCATATTTATAATGATTAACCTACCTGTTTTAGTGTTTTTAAGTTCCAGCACGCTAATAGCTATTGATAGCTAAGAGTGTGTAAATATAGCATCTTGTCTAGTATTTTCTATTTATAATAAATGCTAGTCTGCTACTCAATTGTCATTTCACAATAAAGACAGTTTAAGGTCGAAAAAGCCAACTTAGAAGAGATTTTATCTTTTTAAACTGCTTCAGGATATAAACTGCTTCAATTAAAACACAAAATCCTGAAGGGCTTCTTTCTCCTAAGCTTAGCTAAGTTGAAGTCTAAATTTTAAGTATTTGAAAAAGAATATTCAAGAATCACTTTATTCTTTTTAACTTGGAAGATTAAACATTTTTTATGCGAATTAACGGCCATTCTCACTTATTACCCTATCCTGAGCAGATTCCTTCTTTCATGAAAGAAAAAGAAATTTTCTGGGTAGATGATGACAGAGAGTTCATGCTTCAAAAGGGTTGGAAAAGACCTGTTACAGATTCTAGTTTTTTCTTAAATGAAAAATTGGAATGGATGGAAAGAAATAACATTGATCATGCTGTAGTCTTAAATCTTTCCCAATTGTATGGAAATGGCTTAAGGCTAGAAGAGATGAAGCAGGCTTTGAGATTTCAAAATGACTTTAATGCAAAGGTACAGCATGATCATCCTGATAAGTTTACTTGTGGCTTTGTAGTGCATTCTGGATATGTTACTGGAGCACTTTGGGAAATGGAACGTTGCGTGGAGCAACTGGGACTTAAAGTATTATGTCTGCCAACCCATTTTATGGATTCGATTGGGACATGGCGTTCGATCTTTGACAAAGACATTGAGCCAATTTTGGAATTGGCGAACAAATATAAATTGGCTATAGAAATCCATCCTTATGATGGAGATAAGTTGATAAAATTAGAAAATACTGCTTGGCGTTTTCACCTAGTTTGGATGCTTGCGCAATGTGCGGATGCCTATCACTTTTTTACCTTACAAGGGTACCAAGAGAAATATCCGGATATCAGAGTTTGTTTTGCACACGGTGGACAACTAGCCCAGATCAATTTGGGAAGAAGGATACAAGGCTTTGACGGACGCCCAGATCTCTTTGAAGGAATGGCTCATCCTAGAAAAGCGGTTGGACATTCAAACATATTTTTTGACACTTTAGTACACGATACTTTTTCCTTAGAACTAATGGTAAAACGCATGGGTGGGACAGATCAAATTATGGTAGGTCTTGACGACCCTTATCCACTTGGAGAAATGGAATCGGCACCTCAATCTTCTTATCCTGGCAAGTTGCTAGACCTAGCAGTAGAAGAAAACATCATCAACAAAAAACAATACGATGAGATGTGGGAAAAGAATGTCTTACGTTGGCTAGGAGCTGAGCATGATGATGCACTTAAAACAAGACTTAAGTTAAATCAAACGGCTACTTGATGAAGTACTTCTTTATTGCACTTATTTTTTGCTTTTTTTCCTGCCAAAATGGAGCAGAGCATCTTGTAGAAATTCAACAATTAAAACTTCAATTGCTTGAAAAGCAGAAAGAGGTAGAATTGCTTAAAATAAAACAAGATCGATACCTCATTCATATTGTATATTTCGATTTAAAACCAGACGCCAATAAAAAACTATTTATAGAAGCTCTTGAAAAATTAGAAAAGATTCCCGTTGTCAAAGATTTAGAAATTGGCCAATTCAAAGACTTAGCTGACAAACGAGCCATGGCTGAATTTGAAGTTATGATGCAAATGGCATTTGATTCAAAGGAAGATTATACGACTTATCAAAATCACCCCATTCATTTAGAGTTGAAAAATTTGGCTGGAAAGTTTGTTTCTGCGCCGCCGGTTACTTATGATTATTTGGTGGAGTAAGGTAGTTTAGTGTTTAGAGGTACTCAGAAGTAAGGCAAAAAACGCCAGAGGCGTGACATTATTGTAGCCAGTGTGTAAACACTGGGTAAAAGATATGGTCTGAACTCATTTGGCGTGATTTTTTTTTAAAATCATGACAAATGGCTTTCGAGGATTACCTTGTTTTTCGGACATTATCGCTAGAAACAAGGTGAAGAATTCAAATCACACAAGTATCAAAAGTTGATTTTCCATGATTTAGGTATATCTGATAATCCCTGTGGAATAATAAATGTAATAATCCTATCGGATCTAACAAATCCAAATTCAGACAAATAGTTGTTGTGAAATTCTTCCCTAAACATCCCAAGCCATATACTTAATATTCAAATACTCATCCATCCCATACTTCGATCCTTCCCGCCCAAAGCCAGATTCTTTTACACCTCCAAAGGGAGCAAGCGTAGTAGAAATCATGGCTGTATTAATACCGACCATGCCATACTCCAGCGCTTCAGAAACGCGCCATATTCTACGATAGTCGGAGCCAAAAAAGTAAGCGGCTAATCCGTACTTGGTATCATTGGCAAGCTCAATGGCTTCTTGCTCTGTTTCAAATTTATAGACAGCAGCTATCGGTCCAAAAATTTCTTTCTTGAAAAGATCCATATCTTTAGTAGCATTCACAACTAAGGTAGGTTCGAAGAGCTGGTCTTTAATTAAATGACCTCCCTCTGAAATATTTGCGCCTTCTTGTATAGCGTTTTCCAAAAGAGCTGATACCGATTTAATGGCAGCAGTATTGATCATTGGTCCCACTTCTGTTTCAACATCCAAACCAGAGCCAACTTTCAAAGCCTTAATTTTAATAGCAAGTTTTTCAACAAAGGAATCGTGAATAGACTTATGTACCAAAATTCTATTTGTGCAAATGCAAGTCTGTCCAGCATTTCGAAATTTGGAAGAGATACAAGCTTCAACAGCTTTGTCAACATCAGCATCATCAAAAACAATAAATGGCGCATTGCCTCCCAATTCAAGGCTTACTTTTTTGATGGTATCAGCTGATTGACTCAAAAGAATTTTCCCGACACGAGTAGAACCCGTAAAAGAAATTTTTCGCAACTCTGGGTTTGAGCACATCTCTTGACCAATCGCGGCAGCGTCAGTTCCGCATACCACATTGAATACACCTGAAGGCATTCCAGCTTCCTCTGCCAATTGAGCCAATGCCAATGCAGATAAAGGAGTAAGTTCAGATGGCTTTATAACAACAGTACAGCCAGCAGCCAATGCAGGAGCGACTTTCCTGCTTATCATTGCCGAAGGAAAATTCCAAGGCGTGATTGCGCCAACTACACCTACTGCTTGTTTGATAACTGTGATCCTCTTGTTTGCCATATGTCCTGGAATGACATCACCATAAACCCGTAAAGCTTCCGCTGCAAACCATTCGACGAAGGAAGCCCCATATTTGATTTCTCCTCTTGCTTCTGCCAAAGGTTTACCCTGTTCTGTCGTTAAAATAGTCGCCAGATCTTCTAAGTTTTCCAATTGAAGCTTTCGCCAATTCTTTAAAATTTTAGATCGCTTTGATGCCGAAAATTTTGACCAAATCTTAAATGCTTCTGCAGCTGCAGCAATGGCTTGATTGGTTTCTTCTTTGCCGTGATTTGTCACCTGTGCAATTATGTCACTATTGTATGGATTTGTGACAGGAAACTCCTTCTTGCTATGCAGCCATTTGCCATGTATGTAAGAATTTTTCTTAAGTAAAGCTTTGTTTTTCAATTTCATATAACTGCGTATGATTTATTGTAAATAGCAATTTAATAATAAAGTTCCTAAGCTAAATTAAACTTTTGAGTCACAAAGGAGTCTACTAGCTATCTATTTATAATGATAATTTAGCTTAGCTTATTTTTTTATAAAAATCAGGAGACTCCAACATATGAATAAAAGACAATTTCTTAAAAAAATAACAGGCAAAAAAGAAACTGCAACTGGAAAGCAAAGAAGCCAATCCTATTCATCGATGGCAAGTTTGATTCCGTATTCTGGTCCTTGGGGATATGCCCAAGCGTCACATTTGATGAGAAGAACGACGTTTGGACCAACTAAAACAATGTTTCAAGATGCCCTTGATCAAGGTTTAAGTGCTAGTATTGACAAATTATTGGCAGATAAAACCATGCCTGCGCCTCCTGTTTATATTGATTTTGATGAAGATCCATTTATCGCTAGCGGAGAATCCTGGGTGACACATGCTATTCCTCCTGAATTGAATGTGCTTCTTAATGCACCTAGAAGAAAATCATTGTATGGTTGGATTTATGATAATATGAAGGCGGATGGATTTTCAATTAGAGAAAAAATGCATTTGTTTTGGCAAAATCATTTTGCAGTTGAAAATATTTCAAGAAATACTTTTGCTTACCAATATCATGATTTAATCCGAAAAAATGCATTAGGGGATTTTAAAGAAATGGTGCAAGAAATTACCATTTCACCAGGCATGCTTATTTTTCTAAATGGAACTCAAAACACTAGATTCTCACCCAATGAAAATTACGGCAGAGAATTATTAGAGCTGTTTACTATAGGAAGAGGACCTGAAGCTGGCCCTGGAGATTATACCAATTACACTGAAAACGATGTAAGAGAATTGTCTCGGGCATTAACTGGTTGGGTGCAATTTGTAGAGGAAGATGGAACTTATGGTTCGAGGTTTATTGCAAATAGGCATGATACAGATCCCAAGGTATTGTCTCCTAGGTTTGATAATATTGAAATAAATGATGAGGGAGAGAATGAGTACAAAACCGTAATAGATATAATTCTACAAAAGAAAGAAACTGCTAGATTTATCTGCAGGCAATTGCACATTTGGTTTGTTGGCAAAGACATCGATGATGATATAGAAACTAATATTATTGGGCCGCTTGCTGATATTTTCTACAATTCTAATTATCAAATTAAACCAGTATTAGAGACACTTTTGAGAAGTGAATACTTTTTTGATTCTAATCACATTGGCTGCATGATCAATCATCCAATTGATATGCTGTATAAATTACTAAATTCTTTAGAATTAGAACTTTCTACGGATAAAATGATTCGATGGGATTTTTATAAAAGGATTAGGTCTCATTCGGTTACATTAGGAATGGTACCAATCATTCTCCCCTCTGTTGCTGGCTGGAAAGCATTTTATCAAGCGCCTCAATATTATGAAGACTGGATCAACAGTACCAGCTTGTTAAATCGTCAGGCCATTTGCAAAAGTTTTGTAAACGGATTTAATGTCTCAGGCATTAGATATGAATATGATTTGATCAGCTTCGTTGAAAGAATGGATAATAACTTGGATCCAAACGAAATGATTCAAGAAATCGCATTACTCATTTGCCCAAGTAAATTGTCTCAATCTCAGGTAGATTATTTAAAAGAAATATTAATACCTGGTTTGCCAGATTATGAATGGACAGTTGAGTACACAGATTTTTTAGCAGATCCTGAGAATACACAATTGCGAAATGGGGTAAGTAACAAGTTGAAAGCTTTATTCAATGCCATGGTGACCATGCCTGAATTTTATTTGATTTAAAAACTATAAGCTCCATAGACCTCCAATTAGGGCAGACGGTTTTAAATCACTTCTATTAACGAAATTAAGATAGTATAATGAAAAGAAGATCATTTATAAAGAAAGGTTCCTTGTTAGCAGTAGTGCCAATGATAAACGGCATTCCTGTTTCAGCAATGCAAAGATCAAGTTTAGACGATCTGGTAAATTCAGACGATGATAAAGTGTTGGTTTTAATCCAACTTGGAGGAGGCAACGATGGCTTGGCTACAATTATACCAAGAGACCAACAAGATAAACTTGCAGTAGTAAGAGATAATATTTTTATTCCAGAAAATAAGTTTATCAATCTGACGGATCAGGTTGCTTTACATCCTTCCATGCAAGGGGTAAGAGAAATTTATGATCAGGGAAATTTGCACATCATGCAAGGGGTATCTTATCCGGATCAAAACAGATCTCATTTTAGATCTTCTGATATCTGGCATTCCGCCTCTGCATCAAATGAATTTTTACCAACAGGCTGGCTGGGAAGATACTTTGATTCTAAGTATGAAAACTATCCTGAAGCATACCCGAATGAAGATTTTCCAGATCCTTTTGCAATTACCGTAGGTACAAGTACCTCGGAAACTTGTCAAGGTCATGATGGCAACTTTGGAATGGCCATTTCAGATCCAACACGTTTGGATGAATTAAGTGCACCTCCTTTGAATGAAGAGGCTGCGGGCTGCTATGCAGCAAAACTTGGTTTTTTGGCAACCGCTTTTCAGCAGACAAATGAATATGGTGAAGTAATTAAAGCCGCAGATGAGCTAGGCAATTCTTTGTCTACAAAATATGTAGAAGGATCTTCTCTCAGTGATAAGCTGAAAGTAGTTGCTAGATTAATTTCCGGTGGATTAAAGACTCGTGTATATGTAGTCTCTCAAGGCGGGTATGATACGCATGCTGATCAAGTTGTAGATGGAGATGTAGCGGTAGGTTCACATGCAGCACTCTTGCAAGAGTTGTCAGATGCAATATGTGCCTTTCAAGATGATGTAAAGCTGCTTGGTTTAGAAAAGCGTGTACTAGGTATGACCTACTCTGAATTTGGAAGACGTATTCGTTCGAATGGAAGTTTAGGGACAGATCACGGTACCGCAGCACCTATGATGTTTTTTGGTGAATGTATTAATCCAATGATCAATGGAGAAAATCCTGAAATCGATACAGCCGTTGACGACTTGGAAGGAGTGCCGATGCAGTTTGATTTTAGATCGGCTTATGGTACTATATTGATGGATTGGTTTGGCCTGGAAAGGACAGCAGTAGAATCGCTTCTATATTTCGATTTTCAGCACTTACCAATTATTCGAGATTGCTCACCGATTAATACTTCTACCGGAGAAAGTGTCAATGATAATTTTGAACTTAGTGTTTCTCCAAATCCATTTAGTTCTTATGTTCAAGTAGAATTTCAAAGTACCAATGAATGGTTGAGGGTTTCTGTATTTGATAACTTAGGCGCTGAAATAAAAGTATTGACCGATCAGAAATTTACTGCTGGGATACATAAATTGTCTATGGAGGCACATCATCTTGCATCAGGGGTGTATTTTATTAGGATTCAAGGAAGGACGGCTCAGAAGACAAAGCGGATTGTAAAGATATAATTAGAGGAATTAAATCTTCAAAACACAGAAGTCTTAATTTATAAAAGCCTCATCGCATATTACGATGAGGCTTTTTTGTGGGCAGTTTACCCTTTGGAGCAATCTAACTCAGCAAATAAATGAAATGTTTTTGAAAATAAATATCTTCATGGTTTAAATCACTTCAATTAATAAATGAAAAATGATCTATAAAAAAGTAGCAATTGAGGATCTTGATAAGCTTTCCATTTTATTTGATGCTTACAGGGTTTTTTATAAAAAAGAAACCGACATTGCTGCGGCAAAGTTCTTTTTGAAAGAACGATTAAACCTAAAGGACTCAGAAATATTCGTCGCTGAAGAAAATGGTTTACTTCTGGGTTTTACACAACTATACCCACTTTTTTCATCGACAAGAATGAAAAAATTCTGGTTGCTAAATGATCTTTACGTTGCTGTGGAACATAGAGGGAAAGGCATTTCTAAAGGCTTGATCGAGAGAGCAAAAATATTGGTTAAAGAAACAAATGCTTGCGGCATGTTTTTAGAAACAGGCAGAGATAATGTCATCGGAAATAAGCTATATCCCAAAACTGGATTTACATTGAATGAAGTTTCGAATTATTATGAGTGGACTTGTAAATAAAGGATCAACTTGAGATTCGCGACAATGCTATGTTAGTAAATTGTGATTATATGTCATCTACTTTTCCCCTAGAAAAGGCAAGACCCTAAGAGACATTGTGATATAAAAAAAGCCTCATCACAATTATGCAATGAGGCTTTAAAGCCATTTAAATTTTTAATCACCTTACATATTCCAATTTTCAAGACTTTACTTTAGTAAGGTCACTTTGGCAATTATAGATTCATTAGTTGTTTGGATCTTTAAAAGATACAGTTGATTGTCCATGTTACTAATGTCTATAAATTTCAAATCACCTGTATAAGTTTTGCAAATACTTCCATCTAGTCGCATCAAACTGATTGCTTCAATAGTAGAATTTGTTTCAATATTGATCAAGCCAGTTGTTGGATTTGGGTAAACTGATATGTTCAATGGATTAGCATTTGTTATAGCGTTAGGTGTTTGATTTTCAATATTTATTGTTGCACTGATATTTAATGCTGGTAATTCTTTTCCATTTGAATCTACAAAACGAATGTTTTCTATATTTAACATAGATTCTGAAATTTCTGAGTTTATTTCATTGTAGAATATTTCAAGATTGGCTACAACACCAACACCAGATATGTTTTTATGATCTTTTCTAACCATCGCAAAATGAATCATGCCATCATCACCAACGTTTCTCTCAATTCTCAAGATATCGCTATCAACTTCTGTAAACCAAGAGTTATCTGTGTTTATAGAAATCGAATTTGGATCAACCATACTTGACTCATATGAAACACTAAAGGCAATTCCATAAATATTTTCAGCTGGCAAATTATTCACACCAAGATGAATTGGTATTTCAATTAACTTCATTGTTTCATAACTTCCTGCCTGAAAAAAGATTGGAATATCAGAACCTGTAAATCCATTTTGATCTATCTCTCCTTGGTAGTCATGTTCTTCTGCCCAATTCTGTTCAACAACTTCAAGGTCTGAAATATTGATGCTTCCTAGTCCATCTGCATCTGCAAATTTGTAATTCAAGCCATCGTAAAATGTTTTGTCCCAATCTGTTGCTTCTTGAGCTGTCCAATTGATGCTGGCATCTGTTCTAGAAGCTCCTTCTGTTTCAAAACCGATTCCTATGTTTAAAATGTCAAAATTGTTTACAACCCCATCATTGTTGGTGTCTCCAGGCCATACCAAACCACCGTTATCTGTTACTTCAATATATATAGTGCCGAAGCAACTGTTTTGACTCGTTTCGTCTAAAACTAAATAGCTACCTATAAGGCCATTATCTAAATCTGTAAATGTTCTTGTACTGATATCGTTTCCATCAACGTCATACAGACTGATTGATAACTTACCTCCAGGGCATGTCGTGTTAACTGATTCTAAAAATAGATCTCTGTGTAAAATCTGATCTAATTGGAATGTTTGATTCTCTTGTAAACTGATATTCACTTCTGCATTACATACCAAGAAACACGGTGATGGCTCATCACAAAGTTCATTAAAATATATGTCAGTAGCTGTCGGTGTTCCGTTAACTTCTATAGCGCCTTCAAAAATGATTTCGTCTTCAGAAGCACAGAAATATACATCCTCAATGTCTTCTGTGAAATTGAAGCTTAGTATTACTGTTCCTGGTTCTAAACTTATTGGGTTTGTATTTTGTGAAACAAAGGAAACAAGAATGTTATTTGCTACCTGATTTGCAAGAATGGTTCCCTTATTAATTCCTTGGTCAAGTACCTCCATTTCTTCAAATGGCAAATCGACTTTATCAAATCTAATTCCAAATTGAAAGCCAATAACATTTTGGAATTCAGTTACAACAATGTTTACCTTTTTTTCTTCGACATTCTTAACAATGTCTAAGCCTATCGGGGCGTTAGCATAATCAAAAACATTTATTTGAGTCCAACAGGTATTGGTGTTGCCAGAAGCATCTGCAACTTGTAAAACAAGATCAACTCGTCCTACATCATTGCTGTTAAGCAAAATGAAATCTGCATACTTATCATCATCAAGTCTTTTGATCAAATAATTGACTACTTCAATGTTGTCATGCGAACCTGCATCTAGATCCTCAGCCCATATTTTAGCTTCATTGTTGTTATTTAAGCTTACGGATAATTCTGTTAAGCAAATTGCAATTGGTGCTTCAGTATCTGTATTAGAGTCGCCACAAATACTTTGTATGATTTGATCATGGGTAACTATAATTCCAGAACACCATTCAGCAACAGTCCAAGTACGAATTATCTTTTGACCCTCATCTGTATCAAAATATTCATCCATGTAAGAACTAGCAGCCAATTGGCAACTCAATGCTTCAACTTCTGGACTACCTGTCACGGAAGGATCTGTATCACATTCTACAGTAATATTTTCAGGGAAGCTGATAGATGAGGCGTCAAAATCGTCCCCTGGAATTATTTTTATTTTTTGAATAGCAACTTGCAGTTCATTGCCTTCTGCATCATACAAATAAAATTTTCTATTTAAAGTGCCTAAGTTGCAATTATCTAAATCTGTATATTCATCAACAACATAAACCGACAAACCAGTAATGACACCTTCTATGTTGTTATATCTTCCTATTTCTTCAATATCGTCTTCTATCCCGAACGAACCTTTTGGGCTGTTGTCCTTAGCTACATAAAGTAATGGAGCTCCTGCATCTGAAACACCATCTACAGGTATGTCTTCGCCACACTTAGCTTCCCGATCAGCTGGTGCTGTAAAAGCACCTATAAGGCTATGGTATAATTTAACTTGACCCCAACAGGCATTTTGTTCCACTACATCTCTTATCTCATACAATAATATTCTTCCATCATCTTCCATGCTGAAAGTCATGTTATCTATTGAGATGCCATTTTCAAAATCTTCTTGATTATTATATAAGCTTAAAACTAAATCGTTTTCTGCACAGTTGTTTCCTTCTAAAAACATATCCTGCATTCCAGTTTCTGTAAAAGTAATAGTTCCTGAATTTGGGATTGCAATGTTAACTTGATCATTACAAACCAAAACACATGGCGAAGGGCCATTACAGAATTCAGAAAAGTGTAATCCTGTTTCAAAAATATTTCCATCTAATTCTATTGCCCCTTCAAACTTTATTTCATCATCGGATGCACAGAAATAAACATCAGATATGTCATCTGCAAATTTGTAGCTTAATACAACTGTTCCAGGTGTTAGGCTGAGCCCTTTAGTGTTAGAAGAGACATAAACAACAAGAATATTGTTGCCAACTTGGTTGTCAAGGATAGTGCCTGCTTTAATTTCGGGACTAGGGACATCCATGCCTTCATAGCTTAAATCGGTTTGATCAAATCTAATTCCAAATTGAAAGCCAGCAACGTTTTGAAATTCTTTTGCAACAATATCTACCTTTTTTTCTTCGACATTTTTAACGATGTCGAAACTAATAGGGAGACTTTGTCCAAATAAGGAAAAGCATCCTAAAAGAGTGAAGAGGATGCTCAGAAAAGGTTTGATTGTAAAATTGTTCATGGTAACTTTTTTGATATGTTATATAATTTATAATGTAAATGTAGTGTTTTCAAACAAGATCAAAAAGAACAATATTTGCAACTTGTATGAGACAATCACAATTTGAATCATTTTAATATACTGTAATTCAATATATTACGATCATATTTTGTAGTGCTTGTAGAAGTGACATGGAGCATGCCTTATACATGCTCGAATAGTTTTTTAAGAAGAAGGAGTATAAAGGATATGGTTTAGCTTAAGGATAAAGAAGCACAAAGCTTCACAAAAGCAGTACATTTGAATATACCACTAAATCGTTGCGAATCTTTGTGCTCCTTGGTGTGCTTTGCGTCCCAACAAAGTATGAGGAGGCAATTTAAAAATCAATCTGATAACTCAACACTGGCACCAAACTAGATTGCTCCCGATAAACCCATTGCAACAATTCAGGATCATATTCTCTATTCAGTCCATCAATATTTCTCCGACCAATGAAATTTTGAACATCTAAAGCCAAGGACCAGGCATATTTTTGTTTATTCTTTCTATAAGCGATCCGCATATCGGGTCTGAAATAATTTGGTATCTGCTCAGAAAAAGCTTTTGATTCGTCTTCTGGAGCTAGAAATGAATCTATGCCAGCTGCTTGATCAACTAAAGGAGTTATACGAAGGCCGCCATTATAAATCAACTTAAGTCCTGTTTGCAAGATAGCGGCTTCTCCTACCTTCCATTCTTTTCCAGCCATGAAGGAAGCAGAGTAATTGCTATTATATTGGGTGTTATATTTTTTGTTCTTATCTAATGCTGAATATTTTGAATCATAAATAGAACCATTCAAAATAAAATAAGTATCGTTTGAAAAATACTTTTCTAAAGATACATCTAGCCCGATGTTGGTACCTGTTCCTTCACTAACCAATGCCTCCGTAGCATAGCCTTGCACATCATTCAACATCCAATATGTCCTATTAACATTATCCACTACAGGAACATCAAATAATGATTGATAATAAGCCTCTACTTGTAGACTAACATTGCTCGTTATAGCTACTTTATAGGCTAGAACAATGTGGTGAGCTTTTATCATTTCAAGATCTAGGTTGGGAGTTTCTTCTCCTACTTTCGTAAAATAAGAACCTATAGGTAATATCTTTCCATGTAAGCCATAGGCAGCTGAGATGCTTTGTTTATCTGTTAATTGGTATTTTATACCAAGTCTTGGTTCTACTGAATAAGTGTTGTTTAAAGTTAAAAGCATGCCGTGAACTCCTAAATTGACAGACAGCTTTGTTGTTGGTCGATATTTGAATTGGACATAAGGTTGAATCAAAAAGGTAGAACCTTTTTCATTTATTATTTCCTTAGGAACAAGATTCACATAATTCAAACTATCCTGCTGCAGGGTATAAAAAAGATCACTTAAATAGATACCAGTTTTTAAACCCAAATTTGAATTTAATTTTCTATTGTAAAAAGAGGATAAGGATAACCGACTATTCGTGTAGTCTTCATTGTTGTAATCTACTTTTTCTTCTTCATTAGAATATACGGCATCATCAAAAATTATTTGTTGAGCCATACCTGCTAAGGTAGTCTTCAAATAAGATTTGTCATCAATTAAGAAGGTGTGATTAACACCCATTGCTCCCATATTAGTTGTGAAATCATAGCCGGTACGATCAGAAACAGATTTCCAATCTTCTATTTCTGCAACGGGAGATTTGACCTCAGAACTTAAGCCTCCAATTCCCCAAACCCCAATAATAGATTTGTTGTTTTTTGACGGAAAATTTAAATTAAAAGATAGGTCTTGAAAAGTGTTGTTGACTCGTTCTGATACCAGGTGAATGCCCATTGAATTAAGAATGCCTAAGGTAGAATATCTATAATTAACTAAGTAAGAACTGCTGCCTTTATTGATTGGTCCTTCCGTAGAAAAATCTAATCCTAGTAAGCCAGCTTTGAAAGTGTACTCCCTGTTTTCTCGATTCCCTTTTCTGAGTTTAATGTCAAACACTCCTGAAAAGGAATTGCCATATTCTGCGGGAAATGCGCCAGTAGAAAAATCAGATTTACCTAGCATGGAAGTACTGAATATTGTGATTCCACCTCCTGATGAACCTCTTCTTGCAAAGTGGTTTGGGTTTGGGATATCAATGCCTTCTAACCTCCATAATAAGCCAACAGAGGAGTTTCCTCTAATAACTATATCTGATCTACTGTCTCTAGCAGGTTGTACACCTGGGAATGCCTGAGCCATTCTGCCAGGATCATTTGCAGAAGCAGCATAACGTTGTGTCTCTTCAACTGAAAAGGATCTTGAACTTAGCACGGACAATTCATTGATGGCTTCATTTCCTTTCTTGTATGCTGTTACGACCACTTCGTCAGTGGTAATTCCAGTCTCAAGCAAGTCAATGTCAATGATGTATTCTTTTGCAGAATTAAGAATAAAAAAGTCGCTTTGAAAACTTGTATAACCGACGTAACTACATTCAATTTGTCTTCGGCCAACAGGAACATCTTCAATTAAAAAACTTCCGTCAAAATCTGTAATGGTTCCTTTTGTTTCATCTAAACCCAAAACGAGGACTGTTGCACCGATTAGTGTTTGTTTAGTGTCTTTGTCGTAAACGACTCCTCGGATGTTTTGAGTGGCAATTTGTGAATAGCCATTTGTTAGAATAAAAAAGAATAATAAAAGAGCGATATAATTTTTCATAATAGTGAATTTTTAAAATGATATCACAATATTAGTT
>CALIIW010000300.1 GCA_938018185.1 uncultured Saprospiraceae bacterium | reverse complement strand
GTTTACGATACCCATTGTCAAGGAGACACTTTACTCATCGGAACAGAATTAGTGTTTACTAATGCAGAAATTATTGATACATTTCTATCAATTAGTCTTTGCGATTCTATTGTGCATAATTTTATAATTTTTGACATTTCAAAGCTAAACTACGACACGGTTCTTGTCTGCGATTTTGACAGTATCCTAACTGCTAATATGGTCTCAGATTCTATTGCAGTGTTATTAGATACATTTGCAAACTTCTATTCTTGTGATAGTATTATTCAAACGTTTTTTTATTTAGAAGAGGAATATCTAAGTTCTGATACAATCAGTCTGCAAGTTGGGGACAGTATTTTTTTAGAAGGCATTTATGTATACACAGACACCATACTCCTTGACACATTCCAAAGCCTTTCCTCTTGTGATTCAATAGTGAATACTTACATTTTGTTTGAAGACAATCAATCAAACAATCTAGATTATTATATATGCGATGGAGATAGTATTTTATTAAATGGCAGTTATTATTGGCAGGACACCACTTTTATTGATTCTTTGCTTAATGCAAATCAGCTCGATAGTATTGTCACTTATACTATAAATATTTCTCAGCCTACAATTCACGACACTTCAATCCTAGATTTATGTGAAGGAGATAGTGTTCTATTTGCAGGGGCATATATATATGATCCAGGAATTTATTTTGATACACTTCTAAACTTAGCTTCTTGTGACAGTATGACTTTTATGTTGCAGGTAAGTGTGGAGACTAATATAATCGACACTGTCTATTACGGGCTATGCAGTGGAGATAGCATGCAAGTAAATGGTATAACATACTATGAGGATATTGTAATCCAAGATACCTTCTCCGTGGTAAATTCTTGTGATAGTATCGTTGTATCATTATTAGAATTTGAGAGTGAGTGGTTCTACACAGATACATATTTCATCTGTCCCGGCGATTCCATTTTTATTATGGATGAATACATACATCAAGCTGGAGTTTATTTGGATACTATAGCTAGTCTTTCAAATTGTGACTCAATCATAGAATATGTAATTGTTGAAGGAAACAACTACATTTCCCAATCAGAAGTGTACCTCTGTGAAGGATCATCAATAAATATCAATGGAGTGGAGATTAGTGAGGCTGGTCTATATTACGATTCTCTATTTACGGATAATGGTTGTGATTCTATTGTAGAACTTAGTCTGATTTATATGTTTGACGAAATCGATTCTTTGAAGACTAGTATCTGCTTGGGAGACAGTATTTTAATGAACAATAATTATTATTCAGATGAAGGGATATATATTGATTCTTTACAAAATCAAAGTGGCTGTGATAGTATTTTATTCTTAGATCTCACAGTAAATGATCCTCAGCTTAAAGACATCTTTATGTCTATTTGTAATGGAGAAACATACTTATTTGAAAATCAAAATATAGATAGCTCAGGATTGTATTCCGTTAGTCACCAAGCTTCAAACGGGTGTGATTCATTGATTAATCTCCACCTAACAGTGCTTCCAGAAAATTCAATCTTGGTAGAAAAGCAGCTTTGCGAAGGGGAATCCTTGACCATAGGAAATTTAACCCTGACTCAGTCTGGCCAATATTCAGATACTTTTGAAGGCGCAAACGGTTGTGATAGCAACATGATAATTGTCGTTGAGTTTGTGGAACAAATCGAACGCTTTGAAGAGTTGAGTCTTTGTGATGGAGACAGTATTTTAATCAATGGTATTTATTATTCTGAGGACACCCTTATTCAAGATACATTGCTTTCGTCTGGTGCTTGTGATAGCATTAACACCTATTATATCTCAAAGCAAATTAGTTCAACAGAAATCATAGAAAGCAGTATCTGTCAAGGGGATAGTATTTTAATTGGCGAAAATTATGTTTATGCATCTGGACTCTATGAGGAAGTAATTCAAAATCAATATGGATGTGATAGCACTATAATTAGTGACATTACTTTTCTAGCAGAGCCAAGGGTTTCATTCACAGACACAACGGTCTGTGAAGGTTCAGTAATAGATTTTGAAGTGCACTCAAATGGAGACATTATTTGGGAACAAACCGATGGCTTATCCTGTTTCAATTGTTCAAATCCTTCCTACCTGGTCTCAGAAAATGAGGTGCTCTCTTTGGAGCTGATGGATTGTGACGGTTCAATGAAGACTTACAATATCAATATTCAAGCGATCAAAAATCCTGTACTAGAAATAGAGGAAGAGCTAAGCATCATCGCAGGTCAAATTAAGACACTGACAGCAAGAACAAATAATTTAGGAGCTGATATCAATTGGATTGATGAGAACGGTGACACCTTATGTGAGGACTGTAGGACATATGAGCATATGCCCGAAAAGAACGAGACCATTTATGTTGAGGCAATTGATGCCTATGGTTGCTCAACAGTAAAATCTATGCAGTTGAGATTGCTAAATGATTGTGACCTTGCTGAAGTTGAAATACAAAACTGGGTCTCCCCTAACGATGATGGTTATAATGATAAAATGAAGATCTCTGCCAGGAATATTAGCGAGCTTGGGTCCTTAAAAATATATAATAGATGGGGACAAATAGTATTTGAAACAAACACACCAGATTCAAATTATTGGGATGGTACATTTAATGGTGTGGCTTTATCAAAAGGGGTTTATGTTTACTTTTTAGAAGTGTACTGCTTGGATGGTGAATTAAAAGTGCATTCAGGGAATGTCACGATTTTGAACTAATAATAGTTACTTGCAATTCAAACTAATTTTTTACTATTCTTCTAACTGCCACAAATCTTTTCTTCCAATAAGTGGAATCTTCTAACTTTGTAGTAATAACGCCACTCGAGCTAGTAGCATGAATAAATTGTAGTGGAGCCCCTTTGGAAGAGCAAACAAGGCCTACATGGTTTATTTTTCCATTTTTGCTAAAGAAAATTAAATCTCCAGGCAGTGCTTCTTTCAATTTTATTTTTTTCCCTTCTTTAAATTGATCTCGGGAACGTCTTGGTAGGCTGATATCTGCGCCTTTTTCATAAGCATGACAAACAAGCCCTGAGCAATCGAAGCCTTTTGAGTTTGTACCACCGTACTTGTATTTTGTGCCTAAATGCTTTTTAGCTTCTTTTAGGATGGCTGCAGAAGTTGAATTCCCAGAAATTCTTTTTGACTTCGCCTTATTAAGTTTCTTTTCCTCTTTACGTAAGGCCTTTAACTGTTTCTTTTTATCTTTTGAACTAAGTTGATTTCTATTTGCTTCGACTCTTTTTGAAGTCGTTTGAGCTTGACAGAAATTAATATTTATCCCAATCAGGAAAAACAGGAATGCAATTGATTTAAGAATATTCATCTAATCTAATGTTGTTATATCAATAACGGACTTTTTCGGTCAAAGATTAACTTTTACTAAAATTTAACGGTAGTTTAATTATTATCGTTATAAGATCAAATCAATGGAGCTCATGGCAATTCGGATATCCTAGGATTATGATCAACGATATGTTTTTTTTGAGGAATCCAAATTACCATGAGCTAAAAAATGATATTAGTACTCAGAATTTTGATAAGATGAAAGAGGTGGTGACGGCGACGTATCAAGCTGTGGTAGGATTTTAGGAAACAAAAACAGAAGATATCCCTTGCCCATTGCTCTTCTCTCTATTAACAGCGGAAATCTTATAAATATAAGATTATCATAAAAAACATCAAAAATTATTATCAGATAATACTTGACAAATCAGGTTCTATGGATTCTTGTCTTGAAGCAATTTGACTTGAACATACAGGCCACTTTCTTCATCATCCACTTATTTCGTATATTCGCAGCCAATAACTAAACCATGCGATTATTCAAGTCTTTCTTTATTTTCCTTATTCTGACATTGGTAACCCAAGTTGGTGGCTTTATCTATTTGATTTATGAAATGGTGCACCCTATGGCTACCAAAAACATGAAATCAATGATGCCTAGAGTCTTTGTAAAAGTATTGATCTATGGTTTCTTATATCTGTTAATTTGCATCCCTATTCTCCCGATTATTGCTAGTGCTTTTGGCAGGGTGCCCCTACCCTTTTTGATGGAGAAAAACGAGCATGTTAAACCTGCATCTATATTTTATCCCTTGGCAAATAGACACTACGTTACGCCCGAACTAAAAGAGGAGTTTTTGAAAATTTCAGAAGAATATTGTGGTAAAACAGACGTGGAGTATTTAACTTACCTCGATGCAAACTTTCCATTTCTTGATGGCTATCCGATGCAT
>CALIIW010000299.1 GCA_938018185.1 uncultured Saprospiraceae bacterium | reverse complement strand
GTGTTTGCTAAACCAACTGGGGCATTGAATAAAATAGAGATGCCTACTTTGTTTCCTCTGTCAATGGCAATTTCGGATCTAAAGCCATTGACATATCCACCATGATGAGAAATTTCTCGATCTTTAAATTCATGAATCTTCCAGCCTAAGCCATAAAAACTATCATCTGTTTCTTTCCATTTAGAGTAGTAACGTTTTTCATATTTGATTTCCACTCTTTTAGAAAAGATAGAATCAAGGGTAGGGGTGCTAACAATTTCTTCTCTGTTTCCTACCAATAAATGTAGCCATTTAGCCATATCAGTTGCAGAAGAATTTATCCCTCCTGCGGAAACTGCATTGTAATATTTGTTGTTGATTTTTCTAGGATACCACTTTTTTCGTTTGTGACTAAACTCATGAGGAAGGGCAAAATTGTCATGGTTAAAGAGACCATTTTTACTAGTAGAAGTATTTTGCATATCGAGTGGATAGAGCAATTCATTTTTTAAAAGATCCTTATAGTTCTTACCTGTTTTGTGTTCGATGACAGGTTCCACTAAGGCAAAGGCAGCATTTTGGTAAGCATATCTTGAGCCTTCTTTTTTGAGATGTTTAACTTTTTTAAATCTAGGAATTATGTCTTCCATTTCCCGATTTTTCTCAAGCAGGTTTGTATATGAATGTTTTGGTATACCAACGGTATGGCTAAGACAATGCTTTAATGTTATTCTACTAGCCTGAAAAGGGTCGATTAGGGAAAAGTCTGGAATATGGGGTTTAACTCTTTCTTTCCAACTCAAGACACCATCCTGCATTAATTTTGCAGTTAACACCCCTGCAAATCCTTTACTTAAGCTCCCAATCCGAAAGCAAGTATGTTCATCTACACTTGTTCCTTTTTTGCAGTCTTTCTTTCCAAATCCTTTGGCTAAAACGGTTTGATCGTCCATAACAATGGAAACAGCAGCTCCTGGGGATCCTTTTCTTTGAAATACTTTATTGAAATGCTTTTCGTAAGCTTTTGCAAAAGCTTTATTTTTCTTGATTTTCTTTCTTTTTGCTTCCATTTCTTCAGGAGAAAGGGCATTGGCAATGAAAGCTTGCTCGCAAGAATACAGCAGCGGTATAAATAGTAGAAGGAGTAGTGTTCGCAAATTCAAGTCGGGTCTATTCTATTTTCAGAATCCCGAAGATATAAAAATAGATTTAATTAAAAATTACTTTATTATTCATTATGGCGTACCTACCTAACAAGATGTTAGCATCTGATCAGAAAAGAAATTAAAGAAAGAAATTCTATAGTATTCAGAATAAAATTCTGAATTAATGTAAGGGTAGCACGGCAATACTTAAAGCTAAATTAAAACTAAAAGTATTGGTTGATAAACAAGAGCATCGCGCCAGTTACAGCTTCTCTAAAATTAGGTAAAAAGCTATAGATTGCTTTCGGAGTCAACTTCTTCACCATTGGCCTTGTTGTCAGAACTTCTTGTCTTACAGGTATGCTAGCAGCCAAGATAGCCATTAAGACCTGTGGGTCAAAAGGTTTTGATAAAACTGAAAAAGCGCCTTGACTCACAAGGTCTGCCTTGAAAGTTTCTGTTTGGTCAGCGGAAAGTACCACTATAGGTATTTCAGACCAAAAGCCAGAAGTTTGTAAATTAATTATAAAAGATTGACTTGGGTCTAGTTCACTATGAAGACCAAGTATTATTGAAGCGGGGATATTTCCTTTTTGCAGCCAGGCAAAAGCTTCCAGCTCATCTTTTTTTGTCACGACATTATACTTTTTGTGAAGCATATTGCCGAGGACATCTCTCATGTCACTGTTGCTGTCTATTAACAGCACAGTTGCTTTTAAAACGTTCATTGTCAGGATTGTATATGCATTTTACAGCTATTCGTAAAGGTACATACTAAATTTTTCTTTGTCTTTGTGACATAACAATATTAGGACATTAAAATTAATTTTAATCCCAAAATTCAGTAAATATTCATCTTATTGGTCTTTTGACAATACGATTGTCATAATTTGTGTTACGCTCTTGATGTGACATAGTAATAGTATTAATATGAGCTAAGTGTGCTGATTATCAATGAGATAACACAATATATATTGATTCGTTTTTATATGAAGGACCAATTTTTTTTTTCGATTTTTATTGAATTTGTAACATTCTATTTTGAAGAAACTCTCAATTTAGCCCAAAACAAAATACTTACGTGAAACGAAAAATTGTCAATAATTAAAAATTATTAATATTCTATCAACCAAAAGCTTTGATTTAGCCTTCATTTTTAGTCACCTCTACTGATACTATGATTATTTCTATCGATAAGGAATCTAATTCCCCAAAATGATTAACTTTCAATTCTAAACCTGTTAAGAACATGCTTCGATCAAAAAAAGTAAAATTCAATAATTCAAATGGATATGAGCTTTCTGCAAAGATTGAGTTTCCACCAGATTCCTTACCTCATGCCTTTGCCATATTAGCACATGTATTCACTGGAAATAAAAACTTGATTGCGTCTAAGTACATCAGTAGATCTTTGACCCAAAATGGGATTGGGGTCTTACGATTTGATTTCACAGGTCTTGGAGAATCAGAAGGGGAGTTTGAAGATACTAATTTCAGTTCAAATGTTGAAGACCTTTTAGCTGCAGCTAATTTTTTAGAATTAAATTACGAGGCACCTTGTGTCTTGATTGGACATTCCTTAGGAGGAGCTGCCGTTATTTTCGCCGCTTCACAATTAGAAAGCATTAAGGCAGTCGCCACCATAGGGGCTCCTTCTGAACCAGAGCACGTCACTCATTTACTTCGTGGCAAAATTGCTGACATAGAAGCCTTGGGCAAGGCTCGAGTTTCAATAGGCGGTAGAGAATTTACCATAAAGAAACAATTCTTGGATGATCTAAGGTCTAAAGATATGTTTACAATTTTGCACAATCTGAAGAAACCTATATTAGTATTACATTCGCCACAAGATACTGTAGTTGAAATTGAAAACGCAGCAAAAATTTATCATGCGGCTTTTCATCCAAAGAGTTTTGTTTCACTAGATGGTGCGGATCATATGTTAAGCCAAAAGAGAGACGCAAAATATGCAGGTGACCTTGTTGCCGAATGGGTGAAACGATATATCAAAATTCCAGAAAAGAAAAACTTACTTTCTGATAAAGAAGTAGCTGTTAGACTTGGCAACATTGGTTACACCACGGAAATCAAAGCTGGAGCCCATGGACTTATTGCAGATGAATCAGAAAGCTTAGGTGGGGATGATTTTGGACCTTCCCCTTATCAATATTTGGCAACAGCTTTGGGAGCATGCACTGCAATGACTTGTCAAATGTATGCCAGAAGAAAAGGCTGGGATCTTCAAGAAGTAAGAGTGCATTTGGATCATGGGAAAAGCTACGTAGAAGATTGTAAAGCTTGTGAAGACAAGCCTATGAAATTAGACATCATAGAAAAGGTCATCGAATTCGATGGAGACCTTACGGAAGAGCAGATTAACAGACTGATGGAAATTGCCGACAAATGTCCCGTGCATAGAAGTTTGAATGCCGAGGTGCGCATAAATAGTTCATTCAGAAAGAATGTAGTCAGTAATTAATGTTTTCAAGAATATTATCTCAAAACCAACGAAAGGAACTGGAGGCTGTCTCATAAGTTGATTTTTAAACGAATGTTCAAAATTATATTTTGACAATTGGCTTTTCTCTTTTAAGAGAAACGGGAATGAGTTGAAATAAAAGAATGAACAAAATATAATTTTGGATTTAAGACTTAATATTTACTTTTAATTCAGCCCCTAACTTCTACAAATATTTGATTTATACTACAGTTCTGGAATCACCTCTTTGAGATATATTAATAATTAAAAACCCTTGTAGGGTAACATTAGTATTATGACTTACTATCTACAAAATACATCTCCACTTCACCACCATTCTTTATAGGCAAAGAACCTCTACATGTAAATTCAAAGTCATCCTTAACGTATTCATAAGTGGCTGCTGAAATATTGATTTTACCCTCGGCGCCATTACTTTCCATTCTGCTAGCGATATTAACCGTATCGCCCCAAATGTCGTATGCAAATTTTCTTTTACCAACAACACCAGCAATCACTTCACCTGAATGTATTCCAATGCGCATCTTCCAATATTCCTGTTTAAATTTTAGTTTTTCTGCAATGCGTTTGTTCATGAATTTTGTCATTTCTATTGCAGCGTTCACAATGTCTCTTGGGTTGGTTTTATTAGGAGTAGGTAATCCACCAGCGCACATATAAGCATCTCCAATTGTTTTTATCTTTTCAAGTCCATACTTATCTATGATTTCATCAAAGGCTATGAAACATTCATTCAGTTCTTGAATCAGCTCTTCAGCAGTCATGGTTTTAGAAATTGAAGTAAAGCCACTAAAGTCAGAAAATAGCACTGAGACAAGTTCGTATTTCATAGGAGTAGCACTACCAACATCACGAAGTTCTCTTGCTGTCTCTATTGGTAAAATATTTAGCAAGAGTTCTTCTGATTTGGCTTTTTCATTTTGTATAACATCTCGGTTCTTCTCTATTTCCGATTTCTGATTTTCTATTTCTTTATTTTTTAGAGATAATTTTTTATTAGATCTTCTTGCAAAAAGCAGACCTGCAAAAATTAAACCTAGGATCACTGCAGCAAGTGCCCCTAGACCAGTCGCTAATTGTCTAAAAGCTGATTGCTTATCGATTTCTAATTGAGCTATCTCTTGTTGTCGAGTAAGCAGTTCTTTGTCTTTGCTTAAAAGGTCGATTTCTTTAAGACGTTCTTTTTCTTCTCCTTCTTTCTGAGCCAATGCCAATCGCTGTTCCGCTTCAGTTCTATTTAAATCAGAAATTTCCCTTTCTTGTTGTGCAGCCTTTAGTTGTTGACTTGTCAAAAGAAGGGCTTGCTCTGTTTGTTTGGCTTTGAGTTCTTTATTTCTTATTGATGCTTCTCTAATGTCTTGCTCTTGCTTTAATAAGGTCAATTCATCTTCTTTAATTTCAGCTTCTAGACGAAGAGCAGATGCAGACAACTCTAATTTATCTTTTTCGAGATTCAGTTGATTCATATTAAGATCTTGAATTTCTTGATTTGAAATCAAAATTTTAATTTCCTTTTCAGCTCGTTCCATTAAATACTGTTGCTGCAAAAGTGACTGTTGTCGCAAACGATCTTCTAGTAAGAAAGAATCTCTTAAAGATAAATGTTGTTTATAAAAAATCATGGCTTTTTCATAATCATGCAGTCCTTGATGAATGGTAGCTGCCATGTCATAAGTATCTTTTAGTCCAATTTTGTCATTATTTTTTTTAGAAACGGCAATTGCCTCTTCATTGTAGATCAGAGCATTATAGACGTCTTTGTTTTTGTAGTAAATAGTTGAAATTAAATGAGACAGATACGAAAAACGTTCAGGCATTTTTTTTCTATCTAGTAACTGTCTTCCTTTGAGCAAGTATTTTATTGACTGATTTAAGTCGCCAGTATTTTGAGTTAAAATCCCCAAATTTGTGTAAAGCACTGAGCGGTCATACTGATCATTTTTATTAGTGAAGGCGATTGCTTTTATGAAGTAATCAATTGCGGTGGGATAATCTTTTAATTGATGGTAATTGTATCCTAGGTTATTGTAAGCTCGAGCGAGCAAAGATTTATTATTTTGCTGACTTACAATTTCTAAAATTTCTAAATTGTGCTTTAAAGCTAGCTGATAGGTTTCCTCTTTGTTTAAAGAATTCACTTGTTCTTGCAAGGCAGTTAACATCAACTCATAATTATCTTGTTCCTTTGCAGTTTTGTAAATTTTGTCAATGTAATGGTTTGCAGAATCTGGCAGATTTTCTTGTAGGTAGCACCGAGCCATGTGTTGCCAAATTTCTGTTTTGTTTAGAGCTTGAGGGTCAATCTTTGAATAATATTGAATAGCCTTTGCGGTCAAATTTTCTCTTTCATAGATCTCTCCAATTTTAAATTTTGTTTTTGCTATTGCTAAATTATTATTTCCTTTTTTTTGAGCCTCTAGAAGTTCTAGATAATAGCGCAGTGAAGAAATGTGCTCTCCTTTATTGTTGTAATAATTTGCAAGCCAACTAACGATTTTAGCCTTACCTTCAAGATAGTTGATGGAACGTGCGATCAATAAGGCAGATTCCATATTTTCAAAGATAGCGGAAGAGTCAACCTGACTTTCAGCTTTGGAAATGATTGTTTTTACATAATTGCTGTCTAAAGTAATGTCTTGTGCCTTTATCTCGAAGGAACAAGAAAAGATAAAAAGTATAAATAAAAGGGCCTGATATAATTTTTCCAAATTTTAATTTAAATGCATTTAAGTATTTGTATTGTTTTTTTTTTCTTGTATAGGTAAATTTAATTAGTTCTATAACTTAAACCTACTTGCAAAGTTCTAGTAGCTTGAGGATTAAAGTACAAATCATCTACAGTATTTGTAGCTAATAGTCCAGCATATTTATTATTGAAAAGATTATTGACTTTAAACATGACTTGAAATTTGTCTGATAAATCTAAACGAAAAACCGTATCTAATAGGTAATATCCTTCTTCTTTATCCTCGAAAATAACAGTTGCAGACTTACCTTGATAGACGTTCAATAAGCTTATTGATAATTTTCTAAATGGTTTAAAGGAAACGATGCCAGACATTGCCCAATTAGGTACTTCAGGTGCAGAAGATTCATTCATTCTACGACTTTGAAAACTACTGGCGTATTGGAAGTTCAATCTTGCGTCTAAATTTACACTCGAAATAAGGTCCTTGAAATCTATACTTCCTTGAGCACCTAAAACAGAGATAACATCATCTCGATTATTAAAATAACCAACTCTGGAATTTAGATCAATAAGATTTCTTGTGCCTGTTGCAAAATTGTAGCTTATAACATTATCTGTATAAGTATAAAACCCTACTACATCTATTTTAATTTGTGGATTTGGACTAAATCTGCTTCCTAATTCATAGGTTGTTGTAAGCTCGGGGTCAAGGGGTAATTCTGCTATTGTAAGTATTCTATTGATATCAGCATCTATCTTAAAAGTATTTGTATAATAATATGGAGAAGGTAGCCTAAAGGCTGTTCCATAAAAAGCTCGCAGACTCCACTTTTTATTAACCTTATATAAGGCTGCAATTCTCGGATTTACTCCTTGCTGGGAAGGTAGCATCAATCCTTCAATAGTGGAGATATATGCATAATATTGAAGACCAAGGGTAATGTTCCAGCTGGAACTACTTATATAGCTTTGCAAAAAAGCATTAAAATTGCCACCATTGTATCTTGTTAAAGGAATGGGCAAGTCTTTTGGTTTATTAGTACCTGTTGTATTTATCGGTCTTCGTGCTAAGGTTACCAAAGGACTTCCTGATCCAAATCTAAAGTTTGATCCTCCGGAAAAATCAAGCCAAGAATTTGCTTTAAAATTGTATACTTGTTCGATACCCATCTCAAATGAATTTGCATAAGAGAATCTATTTCCTGAGAAGTAATAATCGTAAATTTTAGTTTTTAAACTATCATAAAGCATGAAGTCAAAAGTATTAGGATTATTGATATCCACGGCTTCAGCTAAAGCAGCTAGGTTCATTCCACGATTTATGGAAGGCCTAATGAGTAAAGAAGAGGAACGATTGTCTACATTATATTGAAGAGCTGATAAATTTATTTCAACACCAAATTTATTATTACTTTTTGCGAAGCCTAAGTTAAAGTTATTAAGATTTTCTCCAAAATAAGTTTGTGGATTATCATAACTAATGGTTAGTGGATTTAATCCAATTGCGGAATGATCCCTTCTGTACATTCTTTGATAACTTAGTTTCCAGCTATTATAATAAAGATCTGCACCAAACATTCTACTTAAATGTGGCAAAGAACTAAAATTAGCCTCGAAGGCATTTGAACCACTATAATTAGATAAAGAAGTATAGGATGTATCCACTTCCTGTAAAAGATCGGCAACAGCATATTGGTAAGGACTATAAATTGGTGCAGCATATTCGTCAACAATTGGTCTGTCATCCAGAATTGTGGTACTCCCATATATGCTAAAATTGAGCACCCGCTTATTTCTGCCCAATTGTCCTCCGAATAAGAGGTTCAAATCTGTATACCCAGTTATATTTCCTGCACTAAGATTGGCTTGAACAAATGTTGGTCGTTCTGATTTTTCCAAAATAATATTGATGACCCCTGCTGATGCATCTGATCCATAAATGGCAGCTGCTGGTCCATAGATAACTTCAATCCGTTCTGCTTGTTGAATTGGTAATTGTGCCCCTAGTGGCATGCCTGCAGCAACAATCGGCTTAATCGGTACATTGTTGATTAGAATCTTGCAGTAGCTATTTCCTCGAAGACCTCTCATCTGAAAGGTCTCACCTTCTAAAGCAGAGCCAGGTTGAGAAACTCTGATACCTGGCAAATGTTTTAAAGCATCCACTAAAGTTACATAACCATATTTCTGAATCTCATCCTTTGTTATTACATGCATCGTTATTGGTAGGTCACCTAGGTCTTGAAGAGATCTAGACCCAGATACAACTTTTTGATCTGCATGGTTTGTATTTTTTTTAACTAGATCACTTTCAGACAACTCAAGAGGTACAAGCAGAAGACTATCTACTTGAGAAATGCTATCCATAGCACTGCCCATAAATAATAAAAAAAGTAGATATCTTAAAGTAAAGGTCATTAACAAATGTAATGAAAGTAAAGCGACTAATATCTTGTAGGGAATAGAATTTTTCTGAATTATTAATTTATCTTAAGTTTAGAATTAGCCTTAGATAATACAGATCCATGGATTGTCCAACTTCATAATTTATGTTAAATTAGGACTTGATTTAAAAAATAAAAACATATATGAAAAACTACATTTTTCCATTAATTCTTGTTTGCGTATTATTTTTCTCTTGTGGTCCTGATGATGAAAGCACAGATTCAAATTCTAATCCTCCTGTAATAAATACAAGCATGAGACTAGCTTCATTTGACATTATACAAGATGAAAAAATAGAAGCTGTAGGCACCATTACATATAATGATCAAAATCAAATGATTCTTCATGAAGTTGTAGATTTAACTGGAAATGTCATCGAACGATACAACTACGAATATAATTTGACTAGCACCAAAATTGAAGGCTATGAGCAAGTAGGGTCAGAACTTGTCTTAAATTCTGTTGTAGACATTAGCTATCAGCTAGGTAACATAACTAACATACATTCAAAATCTTTCAGTGCTGGAGAAATTACTCAATCAATTGCCATAGATCTAATATACACCGGATCTGAAATGAACGCTTATAAATATACCTTCTATGATGAAGATGGAAATGTAAAAAGGATAATTAATGGTCAGCTGCTTTATGAAGATGGAAATGTAATAAGAGATTATAGTACTCAAGAGAATAGCAATAATGTGCAAAGTTTAGATTTTGAATTTGTAGATGGATTGCTTGATAAAGCTCTCTTTTATTCAGGAAATAATAGTCAAGAATTATTTTTGAATAAAATAAATATACTTAGTTACACAGAGGCATTATTGTCAGGATTTTCTGTCGAGCAGTATGATACAAATTTTGATCTTGAACCTCCCCAAACTTCCTTGCTAAACAAAACTGACTTTTTAGATATTTATGAATATGATGATTCGTCTTGTTTAACAAAATTAACTGTTGATGATATTACCTTTTATTACAAATTTAGATATGAAGAAGGGGAAGGGAATGCAGAAGAAATGTTTTATTTTGGAGAGGAAGAAGATCCACATTTGAGATTGTTGGGTTTCTTTTTTCCATTGCCAAAGTAAAGGGCACTCCAATCAAATTAATAATTATCTATTAATAAAACAATGAATATCTAAATGAAATTATCACCTTTTCATCTTGCCATCCCAGTAAAAGAAATCAAAGAAACCAGGTCTTTCTACAAAGACATCATTGGCTGCACCGAAGGCAGAAGCTCAGACCATTGGGTTGACTTTAATTTTTATGGACACCAGCTTGTCATCCATATTTCTGAAAATGTAAATAAGCCAAAATCAAGCAATCCTGTAGATGGCCATGATGTTCCTGTGCCACATTTCGGTATCGTTTTACCTTGGGAAGAATGGGAAGCATTAGGAGAGCGAATTAAATTCTCAAACATCGAATTTATCATTGAACCTTACATTAGATTCAAAGGGGAAGTAGGAGAGCAAGGCACTATGTTTTTTCAAGATCCTTCTGGAAATAACCTAGAGTTCAAAGCCTTTAAGGATTTGGGACAGTTGTTTGCTAAGTGAACATTCGAGCAAGCAACAAGGAACTACTTAAACTGTAAGAAACTGAAAATCAGTTAACTATGAGTCATGAACAAAAAATTAAAAACTAATTCTCAAATTCTGTCCCCTTTTTGAAAATCAGTTCCGTTATCTGGGTAAATCATTAATAATTAAAAATTACACAGATTATGAAAAGTATTTTCAATCAAACTACCAACCAGAATTTAGTACAAAGAGCAGCTTCAATTTCTAATGACAGCCAGGCCCAATGGGGTAAGATGAACAGCTACCAAATGATGAAACATTGCATCAAGAACATGGAATTATTACAAAACAAACAGCAATATAGCCGGGTGTTTCTAGGTAGAATTTTTGGAAAAATGGCTCTAAATGCAACCTTAAAAAACGAGAAGCCAATGTCAAAAAATTCTCCTACTCATCCAGAATTAGTCATCAAAGAAAACGGAGATATCAAGGAACTTAAAGATCAATTTATTAATATGCTTCAAACTTATGTTGAGGTAAAGGAAAGCGAATACAATAATTTTGTACATCCTTTTTTCGGTAAGATGACAGCTGGGCAAGTTGGCGAATGGGAGTATAAGCACATTGATCATCATTTGAGACAATTTGGAGCGTGAAAATTTCTTATTATAAAAGAGTAAATGGTAAGCAGTAAAGTTTATAGGCTATTTTCATACCTGCCTTTAAACTTTACTAATTAACAATTACCCTTTACTATTTAGCTCAAAGAGCTTCCTTCAATAAAGCTTCATACAAAGGTTTGCATTCCTGCAACAAGGGTTTTAATTTTTCGGGAAAAGCTCCCGACTTTGGTTTGTAAGCTTGAAAGCCCGTGGATTTATGAACAGAAGTATACCAATATTTCGCCCAAACTCCATCTTCAGGTCTAGGACCTGCATGCCATTTTAGCATGCTATGTTCAAAAGGAATTTCAAGAACATCACAAAGCTTTGTAAGTTTTGCCTCGGGATCTTCTAAAACAGATCGTGAATCTAGAACGACATATGGAATCTGTTTTTCTTTAAAGTGAATTACCAATTTGTGGTGTAAGGCGTAACCAACGTCAGCCATAATAGGATCCGCCACTTGTTTTGAATAAGATGGCAACATATCTTGAGGATCTCTTGTCAAGATTACATTTGTAACTTCCGAAAGAAAACTGTAATCTAGATTAATCAAATGATGTGTCATTTGTTTAAAGAAGGCAACTTGTTTTGGGTGAGAACCAAGCATCATTCTAAGGACTTTAGACCCGTCATTTTCCATGCTTTGGATGATTTCTTCATTGCCGGGATGATATTTCTTTCTTAGAGAATTACTTAGATAATGTGCATAAAGTGGTTCATCATAAACTACAGTGTCTGATCTTTGTGCAAAAGAATACATTAAAGCTGTAGAGATATTTCTTGGACCAGACCAAAGACAAATTCTTTTCTGTTTTTGAGTTTCCATCAGTTTAAGGACCTTTTGACTTCTTGTGAAACTAATGCTTTGTACAAGGAACTTAGTTTTCGAGACATGGGGCCAAAATTGCCTTCAGCAATCACTCTACCATCTATTTTAGTAACAGGTGTTAAACCTCCAAAGGTGCCTGTAACAAATGCTTCATCTGCAGAGTAAGTATCAAATAAGGTAAAATCTTTTTCAAAAACTGGAATGTCATTTTCTTTGCATACTCGAATGATGTTACCTCTTGTGATTCCATTCATACAGTATTGTCCAGTAGATGTCCATACTTCTCCTTTTTTGATTATGAAAAAGTTGGTTGCATTACAAGTAGAAACAAAACCATGAATATCTAACATAAGTGCTTCATCTGCTCCTGCCTCGATGGCTTGTACCAAAGCTGTAACCTCATGTAATTTTGAATGACAATTTAGTCTTGGATTTAAATAATCTGGAGAACCTCTTCTTATGGTGGAAGTAAATAAAGTGACGCCTTTTTCTTTACTTTCTTCTGAAGCAACTTTGTGCTCCGCGATAATGACAATATTTGGTCCGCTTATGGTTAACCTAGGGTCTTGGGAAGGTGTTTTTTTAATGCCTCTTGTAATCATAATTCTAACATGAACCTTATCTTTCATGTCATTCGCTTCTAAGGTCTTTTCAATCATTGCCTTCAATTCTGCTTTACTAAAACTGAGTTTCATGCCCACGTCAGCAGCTCCTGCCCAAAGCCGATCCATGTGTTCCTCAAAGAAAACCAAGACACCTTGGTTCAATCGCAAAGCTTCCCAAATGCCATCTCCAACTAAGTATCCAGAATCAAATACGGATATTTTAGCGTCAACTCTAGGCAGCAATTCACCGTTTATATAAATCAAAATATCTTTATTTCGCTCATCTGGTAAAGCGTTGTGTGTTCCATGTATCATAATCAAGCATTTTATAAGCCAACAAAATATGTTTTTTTAAATTTTAAATGACATACTAGCATGACATTTGTGCCCTTAGTTTTTGTAGTCAATAAGAATTGCTAAATTAATTTTAGATTTGAGCTATTATAAGTTGATATTTAATGATGCTTATTTAAAAGAACCTAATTTATATGAGTAAAGAAATTGTAATAATCAAGAATAGATCAGACATTGGTGCAGGCACTAGAGGCTCAGACTTGGGAGTTGATGCCATTGAAATTGCTGCAATTAATCAAAATAATACCTTTTTCAATGATTACCCACACGTTGATGTGGAAACACACAACGAAACGATTTATAATAAAGTAAAAAACTCTTTTGCTTTACGTATTGAGCATGTCGTAGATCATTGCACTAGATTGAGTAATTGTCTCGAAAACGCAATAAAAGATGAAAAATTCCCACTCGTTTTATCGGGAGATCATTCTTCTGCACTTGGAACCATTTCTGGAATTAAAGCAGCTACACCAAATAAAAGACTTGGGGTAGTTTGGATTGATGCTCATGCAGATCTTCACTCTCCATTCACTTCTCCTTCAGGAAATATCCATGGTATGCCTTTAGGTGCCGCTATTAATGATGATAACTTG
>CALIIW010000298.1 GCA_938018185.1 uncultured Saprospiraceae bacterium | reverse complement strand
TCCTTAGACAATACCATGAAGATTTTGGACAAAATTGATCCAATAGATCTGCAGAGAGATATTTTGTTGCCAAATTTTCCATTACCGGCAGAGTTTAAAGGGCAAGATGAGTATTTGAAATTTTTGGTTTATGAAGGTGCAAAAGTTAGGTACGGAGAGATTACCGCAGTTGTCAAAGAAAGAATTGATTACGAACTAGGTATCATAGGCAAGATGGGTTTTCATGGATACTTTTTGATTACCCAAGATTTAATAAGAGCTGCTAGAGACATGGGGGTTGCAGTTGGACCTGGTAGAGGATCGGCCGCAGGTTCCGTAGTTGCTTATTGTTTGTATATCACAAATTTGGATCCGATTGGCTACAATCTATTATTTGAAAGATTTCTAAACCCAGAAAGAGTATCAATGCCCGATATTGATATTGATTTTGATGATGATGGAAGACAGCAGGTTATAGATTGGGTAGTAGATAAATACGGTAAAAATCAAGTGGCTCAAATTGTTACTTTTGGAACGATGAAAGCCAGGTCTGCGATTCGAGATGTTGCAAGGGTTTTGGATCTACCACTTTCTGAGGCAGATACCATTGCAAAGTTAGTTCCCAACCGCCAAGGTAAAAGCCCGAAACTGATGAGTATCGTTGATGGCAGTTTTACTTCTCTGAAAAAAGATTGGCCTTCGGATGATTATCAAAGGATAGAAGAACTGAATAAGATATCAAAAGGCAAAACCTTATCAGCAACTACATTGGAGAATGCAGCAAAGTTGGAAGGAACAGTAAGAAATGTGGGGATACATGCTGCAGGAGTTATCATTGCTCCCGATGATTTGACAAAGTTATTACCAGTTTTTACAACAAAAGATTCTGACTTGTTGATTACGCAATTTGATGGCTCAGTTGTCGAAGATGCGGGGATGCTTAAGATGGATTTTTTAGGATTAAAGACTTTGTCGATCATAAAAGATGCGATAAATAATATTGAAGAGAGATTTGGAAAAGAGGCAAGGATAGATCCGGATAAGATTCCTTTGGATGATGAAGAAACTTATAAGTTATTTCAGCGTGGAGAAACGATTGGTATTTTTCAGTTTGAATCTGAAGGTATGCAGAAACATCTTAAGGATCTCAAACCAACTGATATAGAAGATTTGATTGCGATGAATGCATTGTACCGGCCTGGTCCAATGGATAACATTCCAACTTATGTTCTGCGTAAACATGGTAAGGAAAAGGTTGAGTACCCGCATCCACTACTTGAGTCTGTTCTGAAAAATACCTATGGTATTATCGTTTATCAGGAGCAGATCATGGAAACTGCAAGAGTGATTGCAAATTATACATTGGCAATGGCCGACATGCTCCGAAGAGCCATGGGTAAGAAGAAGGTCAAGGAGATGGAAAAGCACAAAGAGATCTTTGTCAAAGGTGCTGCCGAAAAAGATATAGGAGAAGAAAAGGCTTTAGAGATCTACAACATCATGTTCAAGTTTGCCAATTATGGTTTTAACAGATCACATGCTGCTGCTTATTCTGTAGTTGCTTTTCAAACGGCTTATCTTAAAACGCATTATCCAGCTGAATATATGGCTGCCATTTTAACTAGAAATAAATCAGATATTGTCAGATTGAATTTCTTTTTAAGAGAATGCAAACGTATGGGCCTGCTTGTGTTGGGGCCTGATGTCAACGAAAGTAATTTGAATTTTACAGTTAATAAAAAAGGTCAAATTAGATTTGGCTTGTCTGCATTAAAAGGAGTAGGAGAGGGGCCTGTTCAAGAGTTGATTCAAGATCGAAAAGAAAAAGGAGACTACAGTTCTGTTTTTGAAATGATGAAACGATTAAATCTCCGGACCATCAATAAGAAAGCGATGGAGAGTTTGGTGAAAGGAGGGGCTTTAGATTGCTTTGTAGACATTACCCGATCAACATATTTTACGCCTTCTGATAAGTTTGATTCTTTTATTGAGCATCTGCTAAAGTGGGGGAATGTTTATCAAAAACAAAAATCAGAATCTTCCAATTCTCTATTTGGAGATTCTGAAGAGATCATGGCACCAACCCCAAAAATTCCCCATGTGGATGAATGGCCTTTGATTCAAAAACTTACAGAGGAGAAAGAAGTAACCGGAATTTTTATCTCGGGTCATCCATTAGATGATTACAAAGCAATAGCGGAACATTTTGTTACTTGCTCCTTGAGTCAAGTAGAGAATATCAGAAATACAGAATTGCATTTGGCTGTTCTAGTAACTGCTGCAAGACATGGGATGAATGATAAAGGAGTTGGAAGAGGATTTTTTACAATCCAAGATTACCACTCTTCTCTAGAAGTTAGTCTTTGGCGAGATGATTATTTAAAATTTAAACATCTCTTTGAAATTGGGCAATGTCTTTATTTAAAAGGTTCTTATGAACCTAGATGGCATGGCAGCCCTCAATATCAATTCAAAGTTAGAGATGCAAAACAACTGGCACAGGTAGAATATTCCATAATTAATAATATTAGCCTAGACTTAACTTTACAGCAATTGGATGACGAATGTTTGAAAAAGTTGGTCTCTTTTATCAATACTAATTCTGGGAAGCAGAAATTGAAAGTTACAGTTCATGATACGGATGAAAGACTTTCTTTGCCCATGTTTTCTAAGACAAAAAAAGTAAAAGTCGATACAGCATTTATTGACTTTTTAGAAAAGATGAAAATAAGATTTAGCTTGTCATAATTTTATTTTGATTTAGTGTTGCTACCTAACATAAGAAGCACCATGGCATGCCATGGTGCTTCTTATGTTAGGTGAACTCAGAGAATAATTATCTCATGCGTCTAGTATTTCCTGCCACACCACTAAATAGCACTAATCAATCAAAATAAGATTTTATAACTAGCGTTTAAATTTTATAAAGCTACTTTGTAAAATGGATAAGACTATCCTTCTATTATTCTTATTGTTATGTTCTTGTCTTGTTAGCCTTTTAGCTCAAGAAAAGAAAATGCGTTTAGGCATCCTCATAGAAGCTCAAAAAGGAGAACTTTATCAAAATAGAAAGGTTTTGACTATCGACGTGCCAGCCATTAAATACGAATCGAAAGGTATTGGTGTTTTGATAGAAAGTGAAATAGTAAAAAATTTGATTTTAAGTTTTGAACCAAAGTTTCAAATGAATATTTTGAAATTTCAAAATATTCTTTTTTCAACCGCTAGTACAGATAGAAAATTAGAATTTGCTATGCCAATTTGTTTGACATATTTAATAAGAATAAGAAAATTTGAATCTTTTGTTTCAGCAGGGTATGGTGTTTCATCTTTTCTGAAAAAGAACAATAAATCAGATCAATTATACAAAGATTACCAGACTTTGATAGGACAATTTGGTTTTGTGTTCAATTTTGAAGGAATTAAATTATGCCCATACTTTGGCTATGAGAATAGCTTGTCAAATGTGACTTCTAATTATAGATATGCCGTGAATGCTTATCAATACCATAAAAAGAGTGTCTTGCAATTGGGGATAAAAATTAGAGGATTGAAGCTTTAGATTTAGATCTTCATTTCATTGCAAATGTTAAATTGTTTTGCTTCATAATATTAAGACCTAATTATGGTTTAAACATAGAACCAATAAAAAATATAATTTGAAAAATTACATCGCTTTTCTATTAGGACTACTTTTTGTTTTTACTACATATAATGTAAATGCTCAAGAGAAAAAAATGAACTTTGGAATTCTCTTAGAATATCAAACTGCTAAGATAAATGTTAGTGGTGATTTGTTAGAGGATACAAATATAACTACACAAGGCATTGCTGTTGGTGTACTGGCAGAATATAAAATTGCTAAGTCTCTATATTTTGGGATTCAACCTAAGATTGCGCTTGGGGAGTTGACAATGGATCAAGTGGTTGCTAGCTTGGAGACTTATGAAGAAGGACTGATTGAAATCCAATTGCCAATCTACTTGCAGTATGTTTTAAATCTTGGGAAAATTAATCCAAACATAATGGCTGGTTACAGTTTTAATATCAATGTGACAGAGCAAAATGAGGGACTATTGATTGCGGATCAAAACAACCACAGTTTATTTGCTCAAGTTGGCGCTGATTTCAAAGCCAAGCATTTTACTGTTTCTCCTTATGTAGGATATGAAAATGGCATCAGTAATGTAACTGATTTTTACAATTCAAATGACGAATTGCTAAATTCAAGAAAAATGGGCATTCAGTTAGGTGTTAAATTTAAAGGGTCTGTACTTTAGAAGCTCTACTGCATAAATGATTTTTCTCATCAAAGAGCAAAGCAATTGCATCCTAAAGTTAGGGTGCAATTGTAAATTTTCCTTTCCTTTATAATATCCACCAAAAAAAGACTTAATTTCATAGATCATAATATTGAAACAAAAAGAATGATCTATGCAATTTAGAAACATATTAATCCTGCTTTTTATCGGAATGAATTTGTTCCAATGTGATGATTCCACTAAAGTGGTAAAAACCAATACTCCAAGCGATTCTATAGCAGAGCCTGCAAAGGCAGAAACAATAAATTTACCTAGACCCAAAGTTTATGAGAAATTTGAGGATATGGCGCATATTTTTGAGATGGAAAATGATACAACTTACTTAATAAATTTTTGGGCAACTTGGTGCAAACCTTGTGTAAAGGAATTACCTTTATTTGAAAGATTGCTGGATGATTTTGATGGTGAGAAGTATATGTCTATCCTAGTAAGCTTAGACTTCCCAAAAAAAATAGAATCCAAATTAATTCCTTTTATAAAGAATAATAAACTAAAATCTGAAGTTATTGTTTTAACTGATGGGAAGCAACAAGAATGGATTGATAAGGTGGATAAAGAGTGGGATGGCGCTATTCCGGTTACTTTGATCTATAAAAAAGATAAAAGTAAATTCTTGTATGGTGAAGTGCATAATTATGAAGCTTTGAAAAAGGAAGTAGAAACAATAATGAATCATTAAAATAAAACCATAAAATAATATTACTATGAATGTCAAATTTTTTCTTCAAACCATATTTGCCCTTTTTGTAATGGGGTCATTTGTTAGCTGTGGATCAGGGTCAGCAAATGTTGATAGCAACTCGAAAGACAGTCAAGCTAAAATCAAGGAAGCTCATGAAGGACTGCATGTCGGAGATACTGCCCCAGATTTTAATCTTAAAAATGTCAAAGGTGAAATGGTTTCTATGGCGAACTTTGCTGATGCAAAAGGATACATAGTCACTTTTACGTGTAATCATTGTCCTTACTCTGTTATGTATGAAGATAGGTTGGTAGCTTTACACACAGAGATGGCTGCAAAAGGTTATCCTGTAATTGCCATTAATCCTAATGATCCAGAGGTTGAACCGAAGGATAGCTTTGAAAACATGAAGGAAAGAGCAACAGAAAAAGCCTTTAATTTTGAGTACCTTTTCGATGAAGGTCAAAAAGTGTATCCGAAATATGGAGCAACAAAGACCCCTCATGTTTTTCTACTTGATAAAGATTTAAAAGTAAGGTACATTGGTGCTATAGACGACAATGCTAGAAATGCCTCTAAAGTTGAAAAATCTTATATCAAGCTAGCCATTGATGCTTTGGAAAATGGCAAGGATCCAAATCCTAGCTACACCAAAGCAATAGGTTGTTCAATTAAAAAGAAAGCTTAAATCTTTATTGAATTGCTTGGATATTAAAATCAAAAAGGCTTGCGGACAAATTGTCCGCAAGCCTTTTTGATTTTCTAGCTTTTTAGAAATGGAAAGAATTCAAAAAGACATAAGAGCAGCTGCTCCTCCAAATAGGAATATACTAACATAAAGAATTACAAAAATCAAAGTAAAAATGCCTAGGAATTTGAACATAGATTTCAATTCTCCAAAGGCAATACTCAATTGAGCGTCGCTATTCATTTCTAGGGCAATCTTAATGTTTTTTGAAAAGTTGAATAGTTTGAAAGTAGGGTATAGACAGATGACTAGAAGTATTGCTAAAGAGATAAAACTGCTTAAAGGTGCTAATCCTATCATTCCTCGTAAATTGAATGATAGAACATAAATGGCTCCAACTATTATTAACCCAAAAATTACAAATGAAACAATAGAAAGAAATTTCGTCCATTTTGAAATCTCAAGGAGATATGCATTTGCTCGAGAATTTACATTTAAGCCATTTTGATCAAAGCCTTGGTCTAGTATGCTATCAGCATCCATAATGTATTGATTTTGTTGACATTACATTGATTTCATTTAACTTTGAAAGTCCCATAAAAAAGCCAATTTACTGAGACCTTTATACCATAAAATGCGTATAAAACCCTTTAAATCATTGGGCTTTAGCCTGATTTGAAGGTATGAATAAATTTTCAGAAGTCGAAATTACACCAATAGGAGGTCCTGATGCATCCATCAAGAGCTATAAATCCTATTACTATTTGGCCCTGTTTTTTGGATTGATATTCCATGGGGTGATCTTGTTTTTTACCCATGACAAGACCTACGATGCTTATGTTCATATGTTCTTTGCTTCACATTATGCAGAATCTTGGTTTGAATCCTGGAACTATCAATGGTACACAGGTTTTACGATAACTTCTTATCCGCCATTGGTTCACCAGTACGTTGCTTTGGTTTCTAAACTGATAGGATTGAAGTTGGCGTTTATTTCTTGGGGCTTCATTATCAGCCTGATATTTATCAGAGGTGCTTATCATTTTGCCAGATTGTTAGTGCATGAAAAAGCAGCAACTTACACCGCATTTGCAGCTGTGTTTAGCTTTTCTTTTTTAGAGGCCTTGCATATATTCGGTCAACTTCCTAGCATAACGGGAATAGCTTTTGTCTTAAATGCTTGTCCCGAAGTTTATAAATTCTTCCGACATAAAAAGTGGTTTTTCTTTTTCACAGGTATAAGTATGTTGGCGGTAACAACTTCAGCACATCATGTTTCTACGATTTTTGGAGCTGTCTTTTTCATTGCTCCTATCATGGCCTTGGCTATGATGGATCGATGTGCAGATATTTATGGAGGTATAAAATCATTTGGTGTAAGTGAATTTGTCAAAGAGGTGATGAAAAATTTGCCAAGGGCTATTTTCTTCGGTTCGGTTTTGATCTTCATCGTCTTGTTTGTTATTTGGCCTTATTGGGCTTGGTCAAAATCAGATCCGATTACACAGGTTTCCATTCCGCATGGTTCAAGAGAGAATTTTTTAGAAAATACCAATCTTGGAATTGTGTTTTTCTTAATTCCATGGGGATTGATGTCATTCATCCTGCCTTATTTTTTCATAAAACTTTTCAATAGACGAACGATTTTTCTAGCCTTGTCTTTTACTCTAGCATTTATTCTTGGTACTGGAGGGACAACACCAATACCTAAGATGATATTGGGAGAGCATGCATTCAATATTTTAACTTTAGATAGATTTACTTTTTGGGCTACTTTGATGGCATTGCCTTTTTGGGGTCTATTTATTTATGAATTATTTGAAGGAGATTTTAAGAAAAAGATTTATAAATACTTTGGTGCTAAGATGCACGGTATTGTTTTAATTGGTTTTGCCTTGTTAATGTTTATTTCAACAGTTCTTATAGTAAACATGGCTTACTTTAGACCCTTACAACCAAAGCCAATTGAGATCAAACCGATTGCTAATTTTTTAAAATCAGATAATCATGATTCTTGGCGGTATCTAACCCTGGGTTTTGGAGATCAAGTTGCTTGGCTTTCTGCCAATACAGACGCACTTACTGTAGATGGAAATTATCATTCTGCCAGACGATTGCCAGAACTGACAACGAGACCAGTTGAAAGATTAGAGAATGCTAAGTACCTCGGAATGTCAGGCTTAGGTGCCTTGCATCAGTTTTTAACCATTCCTGAAAAATACCATCTCAAATATATTTTCTCAAACGATAAGTTTTATGATCCTTTACTTTACTTTTCTGGTTGGGAGAAAGTAGTTGTACTCGATAACTTTATTGTAGTTTGGGAAAAACCAGATGTTCCTCCTTTGCCTGGCTTATTGCCCAAAAAAAATATACCTAAATATCAAAGATTGATTTGGGGAATAATGCCGCTTACTTGTCTTTTTCTAATGATCCTTTTTAATTTGTTCGGAAGAATTTATTATTCAGATAATGACATTTTAGTCAGAATAGATAAAGAACAATTATTTCAAAATATTGCAGCCAAATGGACACACAAATATATTTGGTGGATAACAGGATTGTTTTTTCTGATTAGTTCCTCAGTATTTTTCTATTCCTGTATGAAATCTTATTTGGAAAATAAAGAGCAACTTACTCCGGAAAATGCTTTGTATGCTTATTATGACCATTTGGATTTTAGAAGGTTTGAAGCCGCTCATGCTTTAATAGAAAAAGAATCAAGACCCGAGATGGCGCAATTTATGCTAGAGCTCACCATCGAAGATGGGCTCCTAGCTTCTTTTGCTAAGTTAGATAGCTTATTAATTTTAGATAAGAATATTATCTCAGGCGATCAAGTTGAATTTAAAGTGAAGGCCAATTGGATTACCTCAATCATGAGTTATCAAACGGAGCATAAACATGTTTTTGTTAGAAATAAAAACAAATGGTTTCTGCAGCATGAGTCATATGAACAGTCCACACCTCCAGATCAATTTTTTGCAAAAGCTAAAATATTTTTTGTGAATCAAGGAAGAAGAGCGGCAGATGTTAATAATACAGATAAGCGAGACGTTTTAGATCGCCCGGAGCTTTACATCAATTCGGCTAATTTAATTAAATTCAATAATTCATATTCTGTCGTGGGAGATATTCAGAATGTAGATGATGTTCCCGCATATTTGACAGTTGAAGCTGTATTATATGATTCATTAGATAGAGAAATTTTAAGGTACAATGCAAGGGATATATTAGTCCATCATATACTTCCCAAAGAAGTTAGCCCTTTTAGAATTGATTTTGAAGAAATCGCTTGGCAAAAATCATTTGCTGCGATACCCGAAAAATTTGATCCAGAACTATCGATTCCATTTGAATTTCAAAACAAACCTACAAAGTTTGTCCTCTTTGTAAAAGCCATGGCTTCAGATTACAATTTGAACAAAGATATTGGGATTCAGAATATAGAACAAGTGAATAATTCATTGAAAGGAACTTTGAAAAATGCAGGTTCAGAACAAATAAATATTCCATTATTGTTGGCTTCTTTTTATACAAAAGACAAAAAATTATTGTGGGTAGATAAGCAATTTCAAAAAATGGGTATACGTCCACAAAGGAAGAAATCCTTTGATTTTGACTTGATCGATTTAAATGATATTGAAATTGTATTTGAAGGAACCGATAAAGAGCTTTTTGCCAATGGCGTATCTAGAAAAGATTATAGAAGTCGAATAGAACAAAATAATTTTGATTCTGATTGGGAAGAACTCTTTGTAATTAATAACTCTAAAGCGCAATATTGCAGATTACTAGTAAATGGATTTATAGATTGATTAGAACTTTGATAGCCATATTAGTAATGTTTTTCACTTTTGGATGTAATAAACCAAAGATTGAAAATACTGATGCTAAAACAGTTCTTAGTTCAAGAATTCTGGGAAACAAGGTTGAAGCGTTTACAGAAGGAGACAAGATACGTGCAGGCACTTCTTTGTTTTTTGATATTAATACTACTGCTGCCAAGGAAGAATGTTCATTAATATGGCGTTCGGTTTTTGGGGATCACCTTTTGAAGGGGGATCTGATTTCTAAAGGAGTAATTAGGTTTTACATTCCTAAAGAATTGACAAATAAAAGTGGCTTTGTAAATGTATTAATATATGAAAAAGGAGAATTGATTCAAAATTCCGAACTTTTTATCGATCCCTTAGAAGCTGTTGGTAAGTCAGAATCTTTTCTTGGACCGAGATCTTTAATTATTGATAAAGATCAAAAAACAATGATGTCCGTCATTCCTTTAGATAAGTTTAGAAATCCAATGCCTGATAATTACCCAACTAGGTTTAATTTTAAATATCCAAAAGAAAAGAAAAGTTCTGACCTAACTAAAGTTCAAGATTTTGTGGCCTATAAATACTTTCTACCTTCTTCAAAAATAGGGAAACTCTATGTTGCAGCAAATTCGGGAAGTAGTAACTCGCAAGAGGAAGAAATTTTAATAGAGGCAGGTCATGCCTTGGATTTTAATATCGAAGTTGAAGACTTATACCCATATGCAGATTCTAGACAACATGTGGTACTGAAGTCATCAAAAATTCTGGATGCTTATGGAAATAGCATCGCCGATGGAACACTAATAAATTTCTTAATTATTGATAAATCTGGAAAAAGATCCTATTACAATGCCTTCAGCATTGGTGGTATTGTAAAAGTTGCCATTGAAAACCCATCTGTTGCAACTCAGTGGAACATTCAAGCTAGTTTATATGGAAGCACAAAAAGTAATCAGCTAAAGTTGAATTTTATTTCTACAGTAGTTGATTTTGAAATGAATCTAGATGGAAGAACTTTAATTGTTGGTCCTGTGATAGGGATTCTCGGACAGATTATTCGGAATGGGACTAAAGCAGAAGTAATTTTAAACGATGAAACTTACGAAGTAGAGCTAATAGATGGTAAGGTGATTTATGAGATTCCTGAGAATCTTTCTATAGATCAAAAAATGGATTTAAAATTTACAATCTTAGGAAAAACAAAAAATCTTTTCAATAACTGATGGCAAAAGATTTTAACATAGCATCAAAAACAGTATTAAAAGCATTTCTATTTATTTGCTTTGTAGGCTCTGTATATTTGTTGAGTCAAATATTGAGCTACTTTAATTCAGGTGCTGATCCAAAGAATATATTAAATCTTTCAAAAGATGTTTATAGTACGCATACGCCATCAATAAAATGGGAAAAGGAAGAAGCTATTGTCGGACTAAAAATTGACAAGTACGAAAAATTAAAGATAGAGGAAAATTATTTGCTTGCTTGGCATATGATGAATTTGGCTTTCAAAGAGAATAACCTCAGCCAGTTGAAAGACTTTTTCTCTGACTCTCTACTAGTGACAATGGAGCAACACTTAAGTGCGACAGCAAATTTGGAATACGAACAAATTGATTTGGAGCATAACATCTTCCCAAAATTTCATGCCATTGATAAACAGTTATTGGTTATAGAGGACAAATGTGTTTTGCTTAAAAAAAGAATGATAAATAAATCTACTGGTGAAAAACTCTATGAGCATACCGAGTATCATAATTACAAAGTAGCTATGAGTCTAGACGACGGAAGATGGCGAATTCAACATATGGAAAGAAGAGCTTGCGAAGAATGTGGTCAGAAAAAGTCAGTTCCTATTGCTCAAAAATACACTGTGGATAACAAGCAATTTTATGTTAATAATCAGACAGTAAAAGTGCACGGAATTAATTACTATCCTGCAAAACATCCCTGGAGCTTATTTTGGAAGAATTTTGAATTGGCAGCATTCCAGGAAGATATTGAGCTCATGCGTAATTTTAATTTTAATGCTGTTCGGATATTTATTCCTTTTGTGGAATTTGGAGGAGCAAATCCTAAAATTGATTACTTGCTAAAGTTGAACAAGCTGTTAGATGAATTAGATAAGAATAACATGATGGCGGTTGTTACTCTTTTTGATTATCCACAGGGATTTTCATGGGATTATTATACAAGAACAGATCGGCATTTAGAAAAGATTCTGAAGCATTGTAAAGCTCATCCTGCCATACTTGCCTTTGATTTAAAGAATGAACCAGATCTTGATATAGAATTATATGGTGCTGAGGTGAAGGAATGGTTGGCTTTTGTGTTAGAGCGATCAAAACAGTATGCCCCTGAAAATTTATTCACCATTGGCTGGTCAAGTCCAGAGACTGCGATTCATTTTGCAGACAGCTTAGATTTTGTTTCCTTTCATTATTATAAAGAGGTAGAGGGGTTTTTGCCAGCCTTGAAGAGCTTGTCTTTTGAATGTCAGGATAAACTGCTTGTAGTAAGTGAGTTTGGCTTTCCTTCATACGAACCAAGTGTTTTACCAATTAGTAAAACTGTTTTAGATCAGCAAAGCTATGTTGCCGGAATTATGAAGACAATTGATGAGCAAGAACTACCTTACTTCTTTTGGACCCTACATGATTTTCCGAAACTACCTTCTGATGCTTTTAGTATTTTTCCTTGGCGGAGAGATCAACAAAAGCACTTTGGTATGATGGATACGGTTGGAGTAGAAAAACCTGTGGCTCAAATTTTTAAAAAGAGGGACTTCCAAATAAGGGCACAAAAAAATCCAATTCCTAAGTATGTTAAGAATTGGATTAAGATTATTACAATCTTGTTTTTAATTTTTGGTGCTTTGAGATTTTTTAAATCAAAATTCAGACCTAGCTAACTTTTTTAATCAAGCTGTTAAAATGAATTAAAAACCAATCCACCATGTCGCTCATAGGCAAAGAAGAAGCAGCAGCATAATTTTTGACTGCAAGTGCATCTCTATGATCTTTGTCAACTATTAATTTTTCGATGGCATCTGCTAATGAAGCCACATCTGATGGTTTGAAATATTCGCCTTCATATCCTTCTTCTTCAATTAGTTCTTTTAAGTCACCAATATTAGGAAGAACTACTGCCTTGGCATAACAACCTGCTTGGTGTAAAACGCCAGAACTACCTGTAGTACTTGTGTAAGGAAATACCACAAGGGTACTGTCAGAAAAAATTTTGGGAACATCTTCCTCTTCTACGTAGCCTGTGAAATAAATATCTTCTATATGTCTATACTGATCTTTTACATCTTCTAAATAGCCTTTTACATTTGGATTGTCAGTTCCAGCTATAACAATGTCGATTGGTTCATTCGTTCTTTGCCTCACTAGATCTACTGCTTCAATCATTTCTTCGACTTTTTTATAAGTTCCAAATTTTCCAAAAGTCATAACTTGTTTTCTTGAAGTCCAGGTATCAAAATCAGGCATTGGAATAACTTCAAAACTTCCATGAGGAACAAGTGCTACATTTTTTACCTTATATTTTTCCTCTAAAATTTTTACATATTTGGGTATTGTAACAGTAATCATATCGGCTGACAGCAATAGTTTTGTCAAAATAGTGCCACTGAAGTTGTAGAATTTTTTTAATAATGGATTAGAAGTAATTCCAGCAGATTCATAATCAACTGTTTCCGTTATATTGTGCAACATCACAACAGATGGAACGCCTGATAACTTTGACATCAGTGGAGCTAAAAGCCCTAAAGTTGCTTGAATTTTTTTGTCTCCAAAGGATAAAAATTGGATGTTGTAAAAAACAACATCTGCCTTGCATTCTAGAATGGCTTTTCTAATGTCAAAACTTGTTTTAAGACTATTAAAATTCCAAACATCTTTGATCGTAACTTTAGAATCAGCTCCTAAGTCTGGGTAAGAAGCGCCTTTCGGGAGCTTATCAGTAATAACAATGATCTCTTCAATTTCTTTTTTTTCTTTCATCTGTTCAATCAAATGAAAAGCATATTCATTTAAAGTTCCCTTGCTAGGCGGGTAAGGAGAGACAAAAGCTATCCGTATAGATTTTGATTCACTATTGCTTATTAGATTTTCAATAGAATCAATCATTGGACTTTGAGGCTCTTGTAAAATTGTCGCTTTTGAATTTGATGAACTCATACGGATTGTATTTTAATTTTAGAATTAGTTTTATAGCTAACTTTTTGTTTTGTTGGTAGACTAATTTGATATCCTATTAAACTTGTAAATAGCAGTGCCATTAATGCAATTTGCACTAAGATTACTTGCTCTATTGATTCATGCAAAACGTAGATGCAAACTATTTGAAGTAGACCGATGCACAATGAAATAAAGACAGGTATATATTTGTTAAGAGACATGTTGTAATACACAAAAACATTTGCGCAAGAGAATAAGGTCGTAGCAACTGCATATTGCCATAATAAGTGAGACACACTAATGTATGCAGAGCCAAATAAAATGTTTATAATCATTTCGTCAAAGAAGAAGCAGACTACAACGATGGCTACACCAATTCCTCCAACAATTGCTAAAGATTGCCAAAACAAATGGCTATGTTTTTCTCCCTTTTTTTCTTTTTCAATTACAATTGGGAAAAGCATGGTGACGATGGTCCAGGTTGCAAAAAAGACAACCCTTCCGATTAATGCTAGAGAAGCATATAGACCTGCCTCCATGTTTTCGAAGAAATGTTTGACTAAGACGACATCGCTATTATTTATTAGAATTTGGCTAAATTCATAAAAGCCCACAATGGCTATAAAGTGAAGTATCTTCTTTTTATCGAATTGAACTACAGCGACTGATTTTATTTTCTTGGCAGATAATCCTACCATGAAGGCAAATATGAAGGAAGCAAAGAAGCCGATAGCAACAGCTTCAGAAGCATAGCTAGATCCGCTTTGGAGAACCAAGTATACAAGGACGACAGTAAAAATCAAACGACCTAGCATTTCAGCAATGTAAGTAAAGGCAAGTTTTCTGAAGGAAGTGATCCCTTGAAAATAGCCTCTAGAAATACTCATATGAATATAAAAAGGAATTCCTATAAATAATATCAGCAAGGAAGTTTGACTATTTAGGTTTAAATACCCCGCAATGGATCGACTAAAGCTACAAAGCGCAAAGCATATTATTATTGAAAATATAAACCCGTTTTTGCGCATCCAACTTAAAAAAGAAGCCATCTTGTCTTTTCCATTATCAGCATTGAACTCAGCAATATATTTTGCTAAAGTCAATTGGAAACCAAGAGCTGTGAAGGATAAAACAAGAACTAAAGTGGCTAATATATTTGCTTCTGCAAATTCTTGCGGACCTAGGAACCTTCCTAAAAGTAAATTGATGGCATAGTTTCCTGCATTCACAAGAATTGTACTTATGAATAGAAAACCGGCTTCACCGAAATATTTATTTACTTTTGACATAGTTATTAAAGGCTATTAATATTACAATCTATGATTGTGCGACGATTTTGAGCTTTAAGTACTGATCGAATTTTGTTAAATGCAATAGTTCATGAATTGGACTATCTCTAGTTGTTTTTATTGTAAATTTTTTTCCCTTATTGTACATTTCTTTTTGAGCAACAATTAAGGCATTCAAAGCAGTAAGGTCCATCTTCGTCATATCCGTAATATCTAAAACAAAGTCTTTTTTACTTTTACTTATAAAGCTTATCAAGTCAACTTTAAAGTGCATTGCCTCAATGGTAATAAAGTCACCAGATATTGTAATTGTACAATCTTCATTTGTTAACTCTGGAAATTGTACTTGAAAATTATTCATTTTAATATTTTTATTCTATTCACTAAATAGATGATCGATTAATAGTTACTTCTTTTTGTTGAGCTGACATTAGTTGTTTTTAAAAAACAACCGAAGATCTTAAGCCTATAGAAGACCAAGTGAAGCCAACTGCGGTGCTGCTTGCCGAACTACTATACCTATAATATGCCAGAAGACTTATTCTTTTAATAACCTTATATCCAAGGTCTGCTTCTATTCTCAAACTGTTTGATTCTTCTGTGTCTTCTGTAAATTGTATACCGTAGGCACACATGAAATTGTACAAGACTTTTGATCTCTTAGAATTAAAATTATTAAGCTTGATAAATCCTTCATAAGCATTATAATTTTTTGGACTGAAATATAAACTTGGTTTTTGTTCTGCAAAACCGATGTTCGTATAATTGATACCAGTTTGAAGAAGTGGCTTAGTTAGTATGTTATAGTAAAGAGAAGCAAACATCAATCGTCTAGTGTTTTTGTCTGATTGTGGTGTCAATATAAACTGTGTGTATAAGCCTAATTTGTATCTTGTATTCAAGCTGTAACTAAACTTGTGATGGTTCATGATGATCCCTGATTTAAGTAGGTCTACATTGAAATTGTGGGCTTCTTGTTGAAAATTGTATGCAAATAAATTATTTTTAGACAACTTATATTCAATCCCCATATTAAAAAGCAAATTTGTTTTTCTGAAATCATTGTTATCAGTTGCTAGGGTTGGTTGTACTTGAGCGTTAATTCTTATTTTTGAATTAAATCTATAATGAGCCCCATAGGTTAAAATGTATTGGGCCGCTCTTTGTAGCGGTTCCTCATTTGATAAAGTCATCAGTTTCAAATCTACATAGGATCGGAGTTTGTCGATAGAGCCAAATTCAAATCTTGCTGTCAATCCAGTATTTTTGTTATTAGCAATGTCGGTAGATTTATAGCCAGAAGCTGTAAAAAATGGATTGGATTCAGAAAGTAATTCTTCGCGTAATCTTAATGCGTCTGGTTGTGATTTTTGAACCAATAAAGCTTCATCTATGTATTGAATTGCTTTGGTATTACTTTTTAAAGCTCGATGCGCATCAGCCATCCCCATTAGAATTTCAAAATCTTCCGGGTATAATTCATTTAGTTTTTCATAGGATAATAACCCTTCTTCTAGCTTCCCATCCCAAACAAGTAGCCTGGCTTTGGCAAGCTGGAATGTTCGAATGTCATCGCTTTTCTTATTGTATTCCTCAAGACTTTGAAAAGCACTTTTTAGATCGCCCTTTATCCCTATACAATTTACTTTGTTAATATTAGCTCTTGTTCTTATTGATTCTGCTAAAGAATTTTCTTCTGCATATACAATGGCTTCATCCGCATATTGTAAAGCTTTCTTTTTATTAGATAATAGAGTAGCACAATAAGATAAACCCATTAAAGCATCAAAGACGGCAATCTCTTTATCCAAAAGAATTTGATATTCCTTTGCAGAACTATTAGGTTTGTCCATCCATAAATAGGTTATTGCCTTGTTCAAGATGGCTTCTCTATCATTAGGAAATAAAACAAGTACAGAATCTAATAGCTTCAAAGAGCTTTTGAAATTGAAAGAATTTCTTTGCCTGTCTGCTAGTGCCAGATAAATGTATTTTTTGGATGTTTTTGCAGATTCATTTTTTGGATCAATACTTAAAGCTTGTTTAATGTAATTTAAAGCTTCCACATTTTTTAACTGGGCAGACTGTGCATTTGCCATCCCAAGGTTGGCTGTAAAATTATCTGGCGCTCTATCTAGAACCCATTGATAGATAACTGATGCAGCTTTGTACTCTTTAGACCACATGTTTGCTTCTGCCAAGTTTAATTTAATCTCTATATCATCTGAATATAGTTCATCTAACTCTTGAAACTGTTTTTTGGCTAATATAGGATCTCCTCCAAGACCTACCGCTCTAGCATAGCAGATTTTCGCTGTTTTATTTTCAGGAAATTTAATTATTATTTTTTCAAAGAATGCTTCTGCTTCAGTATAAGATTGATTATTTAGTAAATCAAAACCTGCTTGCATATCTTGTCCTCGGCTACTGAAGTAGCTGCAAAGAGAAAGAACTAATATTATTATTGTCTTTTTGATAATACTTAGTTTTTGATGAAAAAAGGCAAACCAGCCAATGCTAGTCTGCCTAATAATTTTTCATGGTTATGATTTTACGTTGCTAATTGTATTATATAACTACTCTGGATTTATTTTTTCATGTGATTTTTGAAAGCGTGACACTCATAACATTTATATGTCAAAAATTGTATTTTGATAAACAGCAATAAAATAGTTTATGACAGCGTATTACATTTTTTATTCAAGTTAGTGTAAGCTTAACTAGAACTACCTATTCTTCAAGGTTATATAGATGTAATCTCATTTGATATCCTTTAACTGCTACATTGAGCCGCCATTTTTATTGGCAACTTTGAATGAATTTTATAAGTTCCTGACGTAAATAATTGTCAGTATGTGCCCAAGATGCAGATTGGATGTGACCATAATTTTTCAAGTTTATTCTTGTTAAAAGTGTAGGAAACTTCTTTTCGAAGTGATTTAAAAAGGTTTCACTTGCTTTAAACTGCACCAAACCATCTTTTGTCCCATGGATACAAAATATTTTGATGGGAGCAGATTCACTCAAATAATTAATAGGGGAGGCATCATGAAATTTCTGTTTGCTCCGTTTGCCTGCAAGTAAACTCAATACAGGACTATGTTTCATCTGTGAAAGATCCAAGGGAGGAGCAGTTAAAAATAATCCGATAAAATCTTCCTGTTTAAATCCGTATTTCTCTAATATGGCTTTATGATAGTATATTAGACTGACTAAATGACCGCCAGCTGAAGTACCTCCCAATATGATTTTATCAAAAACTAAACTGCCATCCTTTTTTAATTGCTGCAATTTCTTGAGGCTTAGATTCAAATCTTCCCGCATATGCGTATAGTTATACCTAGGTAGTTTTCTGTAAGATGGAATAATTACCTGATAACCTAATTTATTGAAGATGGCTGCTTTTTTAGCAAATATTTCTGGTTTACCAAAAAGCCACCCACCACCATGATAATAGAGTATCAGTGGCTTAGTTGGGTCTATCTCAAGAGGAGCATATAATAGAAAATACTGCTTTGGATCAGATCCAAAACAGTATTTCGTGATAATTTGATTTTGTGTTTTTGTTGAAAAAGTCTTATACCAATATCCTGTCATGGAGAATATCTCATATAAGGCTGTTCCTTTAAACATTAGTTCTTGATAAATTTAAGTGTATGATAGTGATTTTCTTTCGTAACTACCTTCACAAAGTAAATACCTTTTTCTAAGTTAGAGACATTTATTAGTTCCATATTTTGAATTAACCTTACTCTTTGTCTACCTAAGTTGTCAAAAATCTCAATCGAACTCGTGTTAATAGGCAATTGGTCAAGATTTATAATTCCATCTGTTGGATTAGGATAAAGTTTTATTTGCTTAAATTCTTCAAGAACCGCAATTCCGGTAAACAAACAATCTGGTTGATCATACTCCATATCAACGCAAACTTCATCTTGATCACCAATACAAATTTTAATGTGATCAATTGTAGTATTTGGCAAAGGGCTTATGCCTGTGTATATCGCAGGCAATTCTGCCATACTGATATTTGGCATTTGAACATCATTTACCCAAAGTCTGAAATTGGTACCACTGTAGTTTTCTGTATCAAAGTCTATATTGATTGAATAAGTACTATTTGCATCATTACAATCTAAAGTTTCAATAGTTACATTGGTGATTCGAGCATCGTTATCAGTATTTGCAGTTTCTAAACAAGTAGGCCTTAGGAATTCAAATTCAATGCAACAGTCTTCATTGTCATTCATGCAAATTTTGATATGCTCATAATCCGAATTCTCTCGTGGCTTAATATCCTTTATTTCAAAAGGAGGACCATCGTCAAAACTAAAGAAATCGTAGTATTCGTTATTTACCCAAACGTCATATAAATTATTCGTTGGATTTATGTAGCTAAAGTTTACAATAGCATCGTATGTGTTAGTAGCTTCATCACAATCGGAGACAAAAATGTCAACATCAAATAGCGCACAATCTTCTTCTTTTTCACAATCCACTATCCCAATTTCAACAGAATTACCGCAGTCTTCATGGAATGCATCAACTACCTCGAACTCATAAATAGTCGTCCCATCTCCAGGCAAAGGCCCAATCTTGAATGGCTGGTTCTCAATGTTAAATTCTCCGTGAACAACACCATTCGTAGTGATGATAACAAAGTTGCTAACATTGGCATAAGAGGCTGTTAGATAAGCATAGAAAGTTCCATCAGGTAAACACTCAACATTGACGTCAGGTACACCTATTTCACAAGGACCTTCTTCCTCACATTCGGGAGCCATATATTCATACTCCATACAACAATCAGGATCATCATTTACGCAGATCTTTATTATGTCATAATCACTATTTGGTCTAGGGCTAATTCCTTCAAAACTAATTGGTGGATGATCACTAAATAAATAGAATCCTTTGTAGTCGTTATTAATCCATACTTCAAAGTAGTCGTTTCCAGGATTTTCATAAATGAATTCAACATCCATTTGATAAGTACCAGTACTTGGATCACAATCGTATGCTTCTACTGCTATATCTCGTATATCACATGGCTCTTCGTCACAAGTAATTGTTTCAAATTCAACAAGTCCAAAACAATCTAAATGAACGTCTTGAATGACAAATTCATTTATTATTTCTCCAGGCTCAAATGGCCCCAGTTCTATTGGCTGTTCAAAAATATTAAATTCACCATAGCTTGTTCCATTACCAGCAATTGTGACAAATTCGGAAGTGTTCAAGAAGTCAAAACTTACATATAGGAAATACATGTTATCGTCTAAGCATTCGTGATTCACAACTATTTCGTTAATTTGACATTCATCTGTTTCATTGCAATCTGGTTGTATGTATTCTAAAACAGTACAGCATTCGATAGAATCCGTTACGCAAATTCGAATAATGTCATAGTCAGAATTCGGTCTTGGACTTATACTTTCTACTACAAATGGTGGCTGATTTTCAAATGAATATTGATCGTAAAATTCATTGTTAACCCAAACATCAAATTGATCAGAGCCAACATTGATATGGTTGAAATTGACTACCATGCTATATACTCCAGTAGCTTCGTCACAGCCTAAGACATCTATTGTTAGGTCTGATAAAGCACAATTATGATTCTCTTCACAATCCTCTAAGTCAAATGCAGCAACTGATCTACAGTTTTCATTTTCCGTGTCAAAAATTACAAGTTCATTGACTACATCTTCGTTTGTGAATGGACCTAAGATGATTTGTAGTTGGTCTGTAGCATAGGTACCATAAAGTTGGCCATTGCCTCTAACCGTTACAGTGCCTGAAATATTGAAATAGTCAAAGTACACATAAAGAAAGTATGTTCCATCTGCTTGACAATCTTGTTCTACCATTATTTCGCCAATATGGCATTCTTCAGAACAATCGTTTACAAATTCTATTGCATCATAACAGGCATCCAACTCCGCATCGTATGCTTCTACAAACAAGAATTCTCCAGACACAGTAGGGATTGGCCCTAAAGTAATCGATAAGAGGTCACCTGTTTCACTTGAAGAAGTTACATAATCTCCATTGACTGCAAAGTGTGCTTCAGAAAATGGATTTAAATAAGCATATTGAATTTCAATATAGGTGACTGGTCCATCACAAATTACATTGTATTCCAAAATATCAATGAAGCATGCACCATTTTGTTCACAGTCTGGTTGTAGATATTCTAAAACTGTACAGCACTCAATTGAATCGGTTGAACAAATTCTAATAATATCAAAATCAGAATTTGGTCTAGGATTCACATTTTCTACAACAAATGGAGGATGATCTGTAAATGAATATTGATCGTGAAATTCATTATTCACCCAAACATCAAACTGTCCTGAATGCACATTCTGATGGTTAAAGTTTACTTCCATGGAATAAACACCAGTAGATTCATTGCAGTCTATAACGTCAACTGTTAGGTTTGAAAGATTGCAATCTGTTAAACAATCATCTAGAATGTCTATCACGGTGTAACAGGCATCATCTTCTGCATCAAAAATTTCAACAATGTATATGTCTCCTGGTGTAGAAGGTATGGGGCCAAGTGATATAGATAATTCTTCTCCTGTCTGACTTGAAGCGCTAATGAAATTTCCATTCACATAAAAATGAGCTTCAGAAAATGGATTTAAGTAAGCATAATTAATGTCGAGATAGCTTACTGGCCCATCACAAATTACATAATATCCCCATACGTTAACTAGGCAATCTCCCATGTCAATATCACAGTTTGGCGGTGTGAATTCATACTCAACACAACAATCTGGATTATCATTTACACAAATCTTTATTATATCAATTTGTGTATTTGGATTCGAAGAAATACCCTCCACAATAAAGTGTCCCCCTTCGGCAAAGGGAAGATACTCTCTCAATTCATCATTTACGAAAATTTCATAATAATCATTGTTAGGATTATTGAAGATGAAATTCCCTTCAATGCTGTATGTTCTATTGTCATAATCGCAAACTAAGTTGATTATCTCAAGATCTCTTAAGTTACATTCTCCATGCAACTCATCACATTCAGTAGGTTCGAAAATTACTTCATTTCGACAATCTGGGTTGTGAATATCAATTATTATAAACTCGTTTATTAAATTATCATTAGTAAAAGTGCCAAGCTCAATTGGCTGGTTAAAGGCATCGAATATTCCGTAGTCCTGCCCATTACCGATGATTTGCACTGATGTGGTATTCCACCCAAATTCAAAGCTTAGATAGATGTTGTATAAGCTATCATTTAGACACTCTTGATCTACCAAAATTTCGCCAATAAAACAGTCTTGTCCGCAAGAATTATTCAAAGTTAATATGGCATGACATCCTTCTTGTTCCGCGTCAAAAACAGCGATCTCATAAACACCATCAGGATTAATAGGGATAGGTCCAAGTTGGATTCCTAATTGTTGACCCGTTGCATTAGATTGCTCATATAATTCTCCGTTTACGTAAAAATGTGCTTCAGAGAAAGGATTCAAATAGGTATACGCCATCTCGATGTAAACCACAGGGCCATCGCAAATTACCTCTGCATTATGGATGTCAAGGTAACATGCATCAGGTCCACAAGAAGGAGGTAGATATTCTAACACTGTACAACAATCTTCAATATTATTTGCACATACTTGAATGATATCATAATCAGAATTAGCTCTTGGTATTATGCCTCCTAAACTTAGTGACGATCCATTTGAAAATGAATAACTTCCATGTCGTATACCATTTACAAATACACTATAAGTAGGGCCAGCATTAACATGTTCAAAATCAATGTTCATGCTATAAGACATATCTAAAGAATCACAAGTTAGGTTATAAACTTCTAAACCATCTAAAGTACATTCTGTAAAATCACACTCAATTTGATCAAACTGAATACAACTCTGACAAAGTTCATTATTCAAGGCTGTTATTGTTATTTCCGTAACTAAGTCATCTGCAGTAAATGGTCCAAGATGAAATGGTTGATCTGCAAAATCAAATGTGCCATAGACTTGGCCGTTGCCTGTCAGTATAACTTGATCTATTCCAAAAGCATTACTTGCGAATACATTCAAATAATAAGTTCCATCCGGTAAACATTCTGTTTCATAATATAACTCTTCAATGGTACAATTAAAATCACAGCCTGCAACGCCACAAATTGTGATAACATCTTGACAAGATGGATTTGCCTCATCAACCACTGTAACCGTATAGGTATTGGCTAAGGTGTTTGGTAAATCAGATAGCGTAATCGTAATTTCATTGTTGGTTTCATTATTAGATCCTACAAGCACATCATTTACATAAAAGAGGGTAGAAGAGCCCTGTGCAAAAGATTCATGTATATAATCCAAAACGATAAAGTCATTAGCGCCATCACAATATTTAGAGGCACTAATAATGTTAATATGACATTCTTCACAAGAATGAAAAAACAATTCTGTATCTGAACTACAATTAGGATTTAAGTTGTCAATAATAACCAATTCATTGATTGAATCACTTGGATTAAAAGGGCCCAAAATAATTGGCTGTTCTTCGGTAGAAAAATCTCCGTAAGCATTTCCGTTCCCAAATAAACTAACAACACCAGAAGTTAAACTATGGTCATAAGTGATGTTGAAATAATAAGATCCATCTATACATTCTTGCTCATATTGTATATTGGAAATGCTGCAAGGCTCAGTGTCACAATGAAAAGGCTCAAACTGAATGCATGCTTGACAAATTTCGTTTGCTGCATTAGTCAGTGTTAATTCGTTGACGAATGTACCTGCTTCAAAAGGTCCAAGTATGAATGGTTGTTCTATAAAATCAAATGTGCCATAGTTTGTGCCATTTCCTGTAATAACAACTTCTTCTATTCCAAAGAAGGATGTTGCGGAAACTTCTAAAAAGAATGAACCATTAGAAAGGCATTCTTTCTCAACAGTTAGTTCTGTAATAGTGCAATTAAAATCACAACCAAGAACACCACATATAGTAATCTCATCTTGGCAGCTATTGTCGCTGTCATCTAAAATTACAACAGTATAAGTATTGTCAGTTGGGCTAGGTAAATCTGATAATGAAATTGAAACAAAATTATTGAATTCATTATTGGATGTTATATATTCACCGTTTACATAAAAACTTGTATTACTATTTGGATTTGCTGTTTGATGAATGTATTCAAGCGAAATAAAATCATTCGCTCCATCACAGAATTTTGCAGCATTTGCTATTTGAATTAGACAGGAATCGACGCTACAAGGTATAAAGTCTACATCTATGATGGCATTGCATTCCTCATCCGCTATATCAATCACGGAAATAGAATTTATAAATACATCTTCTTGAATCGGTCCTAAAATAATTGGTTGCTCATAAACTTCAAATTGACCGAAGTCATCGGAATTTATAAAAATTGAAACTGTTTCTGAAGTGAATGCATGGTCAAAAGCAACATGCAAATTAAATGTACCATCACCTAAGCAATCTTTTTCTACCACAAGATGATTGATTTGACATTCGTCTAAAGGTTCACAATAGGCTGATTGGATTGTATCGGTCTTGCAACATTCTGGATTTTGAGCATCGCAAATGGTTATTTGATAGTATTCCCCATTCCCATTAAATGGGCCGATCTCATATCCAAATTGTTCTGTGCTAAATACACCTTGATCTTCCCCATTAATTGAAATAGTAACATTCTCTGATAAATTTACCGAAGTGAATCCAGGATAAATATAATATTGGCCAGCTGCGTCGCAAGCAGTTCTTTCTTCTAGGAATAGTTCTCCAATAATACATTCGGTTGTAGTACAATCAGGAGACGGGTATTGATACTCAATACAACAATCTTGAGAATTGTTGCTGCATACTTTCAAAACATCAAAGCTGTTGGGATTATTAGAACCTAAAAACCCAAATGGAATTGGTAAATCCATCCCTGTATTCCATGTACCATAATAGGTATCATTAAAATGTATAGTGAACTGTGTGAAATTATCATAATCATGCGTCCAGTTTACCATCGCAGTATAATTGCCTGTAAAAAGGTTACATTCAATAAATTCAACTGTCAAATTATCTAAGCTACAGGCACCTGGACAATCAGGTAAAGCCAAAAAAGTATGTGCTGTGCAATCCGGGTTGTCATTGTCTTGAACGCTAAGGAGCAATTCAGAACCATTTCCTCTGAAAACATTTTCTAAACGAACAAACGGGTTTGGGTATTCAGGAAAATATTTGAAAAAGACATCGTTTACAAAAACATCAAAACCACTATTGTTTCCGTTCGTGATATCAAATTCAAGATCAAGATCGAATGTGCCATCATCATAGCAATCTGAAGCGATTTCAGCATGAAGATTTTCTATGGAGCATTCTTGTGAATAAAGAGAAGTGACAAATAAGAGTAGTATTAGAGTAATCGTTGAGCTTTTCATAAAAAAGATTATATTATTTAGTTAACATTTGACTATGCACATATAATAGACTTATAGTGCCAATCGCTGCGTCCACCTCATAAATTATTCAACTTTATAGATGGAAACCAGTATAATCGATTAAAATAGTGCTCATTTCAAATCCAAAGTGGGCTTTGTAGTGACTTTAAATATAAAGCCAAAAGTTGATTTTATTAAATCTAATTATAATGTTAAAAGCCAAATAGCTAGCAACATACTAAGGTGCTTCAGACGTTACACTAAAGTTGATATAAAAAAATCTTAATATGAGAATCACTACCTTTTTGACGATTATTTTGGCATTCTGTCTTTGCACACTAAGCTGCAAGAAAGATTCTAGCGATGATGAAACCATGAATCCAACTGGTCCAACGCCCGATTTCTACAATATTGTGGTTCAAGACGAGTTCACTACGCCACCTTCTCAAGTTTCTGTTTTTTACCGCGTAGAAAATGTTGATGGAGAGCCGATTGCAGATTTACTCCCTGAAGATTTTACGATTTATGAAAAAGGAAGAAACGATGACGACTTTAAAGTCATTTCTTCAGATGAAGGTGATCGGGTCATTACAGATAATGAACTAATCTTTAGATATAATGTGATGCTTCTATTAGATTTGTCAGCCTCTGTGACAAATAATCATTTGTCTGAAATAAAGGAAGCAGCTTCCCAATTTATCCAATCTGTTATAGGACAAGGAGTGAATACTTCTACTAGAATTGGCATATTCTGGTTTGATGGAGAAGAGAATTTACATCAGCTGATTGATTTTACTAATAAGTACAATGAATTGCAAGATGCTGTAAATGACATAAATTCAGATATTTCTGTTGACGCTTCAACAAATCTCTTTGGGGCTATTATTAATGGTACAGAATTGATCCGAGGGAGAATCAATCAAGATAATTTAACAGATTATTTATCAGCAGGTGCAATAATCACCTTTACTGATGGTACGGATCAAGCAGGTATTGTAAAAAAATCAGACGCTTATGAGGTGGTAGATTCTTTCAAAAATACAATCAACTATTATACAATTGGTCTTGGTTCTGAAATTGACGAAACGGTACTAAATACTTTAGGACCTAAGAAATTCATTTCTGCTGAAGACGGCACAGAACTGAATGCCAGCTTTACAGAGATTTCTGAATTGATCTATAACGAAGTAAATAGCTTTTATTTATTTGAATATTGTACCCCAAAAAGAGATGGTTCGGGGATAAATGAACTAAAGATCAAGTTAGATCGAATGGAAGGAGTTGGATCAAAAGAAACAAATTTTGATGCGACTGGATTTCGAGCAGGATGTGAGTTGAATTAGGTATTGGCGCAAATGAACAATCGAACATTCAAGCAGAAGCCTGCCCTGAGCGACGAAGGAGTCGAAGGGAACATTCGAGCTTTCGGAAAAAAGAACCGCTGTGTTTCTGAAGCTTTCAGCATAGCCTCGCGCGATGATAGCTTCCGAAACATTTCAGAAAACGAGTAGTTGAACAATCGAATCTTCAAGAATTCGAAAAAAAAACCGCTGTGTTTCTGAAGCTTTCAGCCTAGCCGCCGCGCGATGATAGCTTCCGAAACATTTCAGGAAACGAGTAGTTCAACATTCAAACATTCAAACATTCAAACCTTCGATGGTTCGAATGTTCGGTTAATCGATTAATCGATTAACCACTCCCTCCACCTACACCTCAGGATTCTTCTGCCTAAACCGCTTATAAAATTTCACGCCCATATAAATCAAAAATCCAAAAAGCAAAATAACTGGAATGGCCATCGCAAATGACTTTAAGTTTTTTAGCATGGCAAGCAATACGATGCAAAGCAAAAACATAGTAGGTACTTCATTCAACATTCTTAGCTGCTGAGAACTAAAAGTGTTTGTCCCATTCTCAAACTTCTTAATCAGTTGGCCGCAGTATATATGAAACCAAGATAGAAAAAATAGGAATCCCAGTTTTGCATGCAACCAATAGCTCTCTTTAAACCATTCCCATCCATACAAACAAATAATGGTCGTGCCTAAGGTCCAAGTGATGCCCATGGCTGGTTCTGCGATAATCTTGAATACACGCTTTTGCATTAGTAAGAACTGCCCCTGAAGTATACTCCTGTCAGGTTCTGGCTTTTCCTCTGCTTCTTTATAATAAACAAACATCCGCAATAGGTAAAAAAGACCTGCAAACCAAGCAACTACAAATACAATGTGAAAAGCCTTTAAATATAGGATTGCCATTCAATTATTTTAGCTGGCTAAAGTAAATAATTAAGTCGAAAGCACCTAAAGCCAGTGAATTCAAAATGATTAGAAACTTATTTTCATGCACGGAATATTTAGGTGTTAGTAAAGTTGAAATATTCCCGAATAGCATAATTTCTTTTTTCGTATTTTCAAGCTTTAATTTATGCTGGTTTAATATACCTTATGCTACGAATTTGTCAAATTATCACGTTTCTAGTGCTTTTTCTTTGCCTTTCGGCGAAAGCCCAAAATCCGAATAAAAAAACCATGGACCCTTCTGTCTATGATGAGTGGAATCAACTTGGAGATGTCAAACTTTCCAGTGATGGTAAATGGGTGTCTTATGAAATTAAAAGAGAAGAGCAAGACCATACCATTGTACTTTACAATACGGAAACAAAAAAGGAATTCAAATTTCCTAGGTCTAAAGGGCTAAAGTTTAGTTTTGAAAAAGGCTTTGCTATTTTTAAAACATCTCCAAGCAAATATAGCATTCAGAGTTTAAGAAGGAATAAGGTAAAAGATGATAAGCTGCCAACAGATACTTTGACCATATTCAATCTTACAACAAAGAGAAGTATAAAAATTGCGGACCTTAAAAATCACCAGGTTCCTGAAGAGTGGGGCGCCTATGTTTTTTACCAACTTAAACCATCGATCAAAGAAAAATCTGACTCCGCTACAGTTTCAATAGATTCTTTAACTCAGGATATAAAAATAGAATGGGATAACAAAGAATCTGATAAGAATGGCACCAGACTTTATGCCTTAAATCTTACAAATCAAAGTACAGATACCTTTGCTTTTGTAGAAAATTATTTGTTGGCTAAAAAAGAAGACAAGTTACTTTTTAATAGTAAAGGAGATTCTACTTTTCATGCTGGAGTTTACAAGTATGAAGTGAATGATAAAAAATTAAAACCACTCTATAGAGCAAAAGGAGAAGTCAAACAGTTATCCCTAAATGAGAAAGGGACAAATGCGGCATTCTTAATCAATTTGGATACCACGAATCTCCAGGTACCCCCTTTCGAGTTAGCTGTCGCAACTGGAAAAGACTCTGCCAAAGTTATTGCGCATCACAATAGCAGAGCTATAAGAAATAATTGGTATGTCAATGAACATTACGAGCTTCAATTTTCTGAAGATAACAAGAGTTTATTTTTTGGAATAAATCCAAAACCCATCTTACAAGATACGGCCTTGCTTGCAGAGGAAATTGTAAATGTCGAAGTTTGGTCTTATAAAGACAAACGATTACATACCCAGCAAAAAGTCAATCAGAAAAACGATGAGAAAAAAGCATATGTGGTGCGTTATGATTTGAACAAAAAAGTTTTCAATCAAATTACCAACAAGGAAGAGGTACACAACATCCAGTTTACAAAAAATAGAAACGAAGAAAAATATTTTTGCTATACAGAAGAGCCTTATCTAGCATCCATTTCATGGGAAGGATTTCCGAGCTATAAGGATGTTTACCTCGTAGATAAAAATGGTTCAAAGGATTTAGTGGCTTCAAAAATAAAAGCCAACCCAAGAATTTCTCCGAAAGGAAAATATATCTATTATTTTGATTATCCCAGCTCAATATGGTATTGTATAGATACTCAAAGCAAGAAGAAAATAAATCTTTCTGAAAAGATCGACGTCTCTCTTACTAGGGAAGATTTTGACATGCCAGATTTGCCAAGACCATATGGCAGCGCAGGTTGGTCTGAAGATGACCGGAGCTTTTTTATTTATGATAGATATGATGTTTGGGAGGTAGATCCCAATTCTCCTACAACTCCTCATAAACTGACGGACGGTCGAAAAGCAAAGACGCTTTATCGTTATATGAATCTAGATCCTGAAAAGGATTACATAGATAAATCTGAAGCGATGTTATTCTATATGTATGATGATGTATCTGGAGAAGGAGGCATTGCACAATTCAATTGGCGTACAAGTAACTTGGTGGAAAATATGCGATCAAATCATAGGTACCTAAAACCACACAAGGCAAAAGAATCAGATGAGCTAATAGTTATGAGAGAAAACTTTCAAGAGTTTCCGGACTTAGAACTAACAAATACTTTGTTTCAGGGCCTTACTAAAATATCAAATGCAAACCCGCAACAAGAAGATTATTCTTGGGGAAGTATAGAATGGTATTATTGGACTTCCTTAGATGGCAAAAAGCTCCGTGGACTTTTGGTGAAGCCAGAAAACTTTGATCCGAATAAAAAATATCCGATGATTGTTAACTTTTACGAGAAAAGTTCGGAAAGAATTAACAACCATAGACCGCCATATCCTGGTAGGAGTACGATTAGTTATTCATACTATGTGAACCAAGGTTATGTGATCTTTAATCCAGATGTTCCATACAGGGAAGGCTATCCTGGAGAATCGGCTTACAATGCAGTCATATCTGGGGTGAGCTCTTTAATAGGAGAAGGTTTTATTCAAGAAGATAAAATTGGAGCACAAGGACATAGTTGGGGAGGCTATCAAGTAGCGCATTTAATCACAAAGACAGATCTTTTTGCCTGTGTAGAATCAGGTGCTCCAGTAGTCAATATGACCTCCGCTTATGGCGGAATCAGGTGGCGTTCAGGCTTGAGCCGAATGTTTCAATACGAACACACGCAAAGTAGAATTGGAGGCACTTTGTGGGAAAAACCACTAAGGTATTTGGAAAATTCCCCAATATTTTTTGTCGATAAGATAAATACGCCCGTCTTAATAATGCACAATGATAAAGATGGTGCTGTACCTTGGTACCAAGGCATTGAATTTTTTGTGGCCATGCGCCGGCTTAACAAGCCAGCTTGGTTGCTAAATTACAATGATGAACCTCATTGGCCCGTGAAGCGTCAAAATAGGGTAGACTTTCAAACGAGGATGCAACAGTATTTTGATCATTACTTAATGGACAAACCACAACCAAACTGGATGAAACATGGTGTTTCCGCAATGGAAAAGGGAATAAAACAAGGTTTAGAAATAGATTAGAATCTCTTTTATCCTATTAGTATATTTGCTGCCCAAATGAAACGGTTTGAAGGTTTAAATTATTTAGCATCATTTGGTTCATAAAAAATATAGAAGCTGCAATTAAGCACAGGTTATAAAACGATTTTAAAATTATCGGGTCCGATCATGTTGGGCTCGGCTGTGCAGTCTATTATCACAATGACTGATTCAGTCTTTCTATTTCATAATTCAGATTTAGATTTTGCCACGATTGGACCTGTCAGCGTATTTTATATGATGGTCGCTGCCATAGGATACAATTTTTCCAAAGGCGGGCAGATTATGATTGCTAGAAGGGATGGAGAGTCTACACCCAATAAGGTTGGGGAGATTTTTCAGGCCATGCTAACGACAGAATTTGCTCTAGCTGTTGCTTTGTTTTTGATCATTCAATTTGGAGGTTATTATATCCTTGCCTCTGTCATTGATTCAGATGATATTTTTTATAGAGGCTTAGATTATTTAGAATATCGTAAATATGGGGTGTTCTTCAGTTTTGTCGGCCTATCCATCATTTCTTTCTATACTGGTATTGCAAGAACTTCCTTTATTATAGTTGATTCCTTAATTCTCGTGGTTGTTAATGTCATCTTGAATTACGGTTTAATATTTGGTAATTTGGGCTTACCGGAAATGGGCATTGCAGGAGCCGGTCTTGCCTCAGCTATTGCTGAAGCTGTTGCTATGTTTATATTTGTTGCATACATGCTTTTCGATAAAAAGGTGAAGCAATACAACTTATTTACCATTCCAAAAAAGATAGACTTCGCCAGCATCATCACACAGTACAAATTGTCCGCCCCTGTTGTCATGCAAGCGGTAGTTGGTTTCGGATCATGGTTTGCCTTTTTTGGAATTATAGAAAACCTAGGAGAACGGGCCTTGAATATTACCAATCTAGTCCGGATTGTTTATCTGGCTTTATCAATTCCTACCTGGGGATTTGCAACAGGAGCCAATACGCTTGTAAGTAATAGCATTGGTAATAATAACAGAAAAAAGATTATCCCTTTACTTTGGAAGATTTCTAAAATCTGCTTCGTCTGGACCTTGATTTTAACGCTACCCGTTATTCTTTTTCCAGAGCAAATACTATATCCCTTGTTTGGTCGAGAGGACATGTCTTTGATCGTGGATGCAAAACCTATATTCTATGTGATGGCAGTCATACTGATGTTATTTTCAGTTTCAGGTGTATTTTTCAATGGATTGGCATCAACAGGAGCAACACATTATGCTTTAGCCATTCAGATCATTGCTGGATTCCTTTATTTGGTCTATGTCTACGTTGTCATTGAAGTTCTTGAAGGAGGACTTGGCTGGGCCTGGGCCTCAGAGATATTTTATTGGATTTTCGTGTTTATCTGCTCGTATCTATTCTTAAGGTCTAGTAAATGGTATAAGTTGAAGATTTAAAGATGCCATTTGCTTTTTGCTATTGGCTACGATCAACCAACAACCAACAACCATCAAACGATCAACCATCAACCAAATGAACAACCAAACGTACAAGCAACAACGAACAACCAGCAACGACTAACAACCAACAACGACTAACAACCAACAACGAAAAAATACCCTAATTGGGTTATTTTTCTCAACTTCTTGCCCTACATTTTGACTTGGTAGCTTAATAAGGCTAATTTTAAGAGCTTTAGACCCCGTTACAATTTTTTAACCGAGACAATATCGTCTTCCCATGAACAAACGCCACCTGCTTTACCTTGTGTTATTACTATTGCTAGCCTTTAGCAATACTGCCTTTGCTCAACAAAATGAGGGAGGGGTTCCTCTTACTTTTCACTTTGATTCTGAAAAACTAACCAATGTTGTGCTTCCAATCCAGAAGAAGGCTGAGCTTGTTCAGCAAGATGAGCGAAATGGGTGGGGTTCAAGAGTCGCAGCTCCAATAGCAGTAGATTATGCCCTAGGTAAGTCTGGAAGTTGGTCTACCTTGAAAGGAGGAGACAGGGTTTGGAGTTTGGTGATCAAATCTAAAGATGCCTTAGGAATGGCATTTCAATTAGATAAGTTTTATTTACCACAAGGATCAAAGTTATATTTCTACAATAAAGATAAATCACAGATTTTAGGTGCTTATACGGAATCAAATAACAATGCTAAACGAGTCTTTTTAGCAGGTATACTCACAGGGGATGAAGTAGTAATAGAATATTTTGAACCAGCAAGAGTCAAAAATTTAGGTAGTTTTAGAATTTTTAATGTGATGCATATTTATAAAGAAGATGGCATCGAGGCTGCTGCACCAAGCAATGCACAGCAAAGAGATTTTGGATCAGCTTCTGGATGTAATGTCAACATCAATTGTCCAGAAGGAGCTGATTTTCAAACGGAAAAGAAATCAGTTGTTAGAATAATTATGGTCTTAGAAGAAGGCATGGGTTATTGTACTGGATCCTTGGTCAATAATACAAATGAAGATGGTACACCTTATGTACTGTCTGCATATCATTGTCAATCTGATTACACGCCTATGTATGACTTCTATAGGTTTGATTTTAATTTTGAAGGTTCTGATTGTACAAACCCAACAGAAGCACCTTCTTACAATTCTATTTTAGGGGCAACAACTGTGGCAGGATATGCGGATACAGATTTTCAATTATTTTTGCTTTCGCAAAATGTTCCTATTGCTTATACCCCATACTTCTTAGGTTGGAAAAGAGATTTGTCTTATCGACCATTAGGTGCTCATATGATACACCATCCTCAAGGAGATATTAAAAAATATTCTAAAGAAAATGCAACGGTTGTTATTTTTAACAACACGATATCATGGGATAATGACCTTGTCACTAGCTCTCGTTCTCACTTTAGAATGTACATAGACATTGGATCTTTTGAAGGCGGATCATCAGGTTGTCCTCTAATAGACAACGATGGTTACCTGGTAGGTCAGCTCCACGGTGGGACACCACTTTGTACCAATGCAGAAGCTTTCCTTGGTAGATTCGCAGAGTCTTGGGAAGGTGGAGGAACTCCGGAGACAAGACTCAAGGATTGGATAGATCCTACAAATACTGGAGTGATGGAACTTGAAGGTTTAGATCCTAGTTTATTGGCTGGAAATACGGTAGAAATATCTGGAACGATTTATAGAGAA
>CALIIW010000297.1 GCA_938018185.1 uncultured Saprospiraceae bacterium | reverse complement strand
CAGTCTCCAATGCAAATGGTATCAGGCAAAGAAAAAAATGCCGATGGAAGTGGATTGTCTTCACATTCATACGGAGAAAATCCAGTTGTTGTAAACTCCCAGTCCAAATCGAATCGCTCCAAAGAATCTATTTCTGAAAACGTGAGGTTTACATCTTGAGTTGAAAATTCCACTTCTCTTATTTTTAAACAAGCAGCATAATTTGGACAATCATTTAAGGCTAGATCCAAATTCGTTTTGGTGAGTATGCTTTGATCGTTTACTTCATGTGAAAAGATATAAAGCTTATTATTGTCAATAATAAGCTCTGGACTTAAAAAATCAAGCCCTTGATGAAATACCAATTCAAAATTTTGATCCAATTTTACAAAAATAACTGGATAGCGTGAGAAAGTAGCATAAGCTAATAAATATTCTTGATTAGTAGTTGGCACCAATGTAATTCTCCTAGGTCTAAAATTATCCGCATAGATCAATATAGATTTTTTAGGAAGTAAATCATCATCAAATTCCACAATAATACCATCACGATCATTATTACTGCCAATCATGGATTTACTTGTATATCCAACACAAGTAATAAATGAATTAAAAGAACTATTTATTTCTAACAAATTACAATCATTAATAATTTTAGAATCCCAAGAATTATCAGTCAAGTTAATTTTTAAGATTACTGAACAAATATTATCTAAGCATAAACCAGATAATAAAATAATAATATTTTTTTTGTCTAAAAAATGTATGTCATTAACACGAAAATCACTTAGATCATCAAAGACTATTTTAAAGTTGCTTAAAAATTGTTCCTCTTCCATTAAGTGGAGGTTAATCGAATTATTATTTAAATCATGAATAATAAGCTTTCTATTTTGGATAGATTCAACCAAAACAGCCCCCTCAAAGTCATTATGAGAAAAGCCAATAATTGATTCTTTGAAAAAATCAAAGAGAATAGTAACAATCGAGAGAGAATCAAAATTTTGATTTTTGATCATTCCTGAAGAAAAAATAAATTCATCATTATTGAAAGAGTAGCCATTTGTGGGATTGTAAAATTGATGATCTTCAAGTGAAGCAGAAATACCTTTTGTTAGTTGAAATTGATCATTTAACAGATAAAAACTTAGTTCATCTAAAAAACTGCCAAAGAATTGGCGATCATACATAACAAATTCACCTTTTCCATTTCCTTCAAATACCAATTGGTTGGAATGGATATCAGTAATGACTTGTGCATTGCTAATGAATAAGCAATGAATGAAAAATAATATATTTATTACTTTATTAATTCTCTTACAATTTTAAAAATTAGGAGAGCACAAGATGCTCTCCTTTGATTCTTTAATATCTAAAAAATGGCCTCACAACATTCACCGGTTAGTAATTCCAATGTTTCTGAACCTTGAGAAAATCCTTGTCCAAAGTTGCTTAAATTTATAGTACCGATGGTTGAACTGGTTGTTACCGTTGTTACCGTTGGTGTAGGATTAGGATCATCACCAATGTTGTCATCATCACCTTGATCAACAGCTATATCAGGATAACACCTTACATCGTTTGACTGACATACTATTTCAAAAGTAATAGTTGCATCAATTCCTGATACATTGATAATTGAGCAGTCTACAGGATTAACAAGCTGTAATGAGGCAGAGAAAAACAAAAAATTCCCAGCTTCAGCGGTACAATCAAAGTTATAACATCTATCACTATCGTTTGCATTAACAGCGGTTGTACAAAGACCTTGATTCCAAATTATATCACGACAGTCCCCATGTTGTAATTGAAAAAAAGGACAATCTAAATTTGTCCCTTCAAGTGTGCATGGACTACCGATTCCATTATAACCTCCTTGAAATTGCAGTGTATAATGGCCTTCGTCAGCATCTACGTCAATATCCAAAATTCTAATGCAGCAATCACATGTTTCTTCAAGCTCAGGGTAAACTATATCGGCTTGATCGCCAATTCTGTTAAAAGTTTCGATTTGATCTAATTCGTGTGTAGCCTCAATTAACTGAGGGGTCTCTTTCTGGCAAGACTGGAATCCAGTAATAAATAATGTAGTTAGGCATAAAAGCATAAAAGCATAAAAGCATAAAAGCGGTTTTGACTTTCATAATTAAATCGGTTTATGGTTAAAAAATATCTTTGTTTTGCTTATGGGCTGCAATAAAATAGAAAGGTTAATTAGACTCCCTTTTTATATTTTGTTAACTAAATTTAATGAAAATCTTGTTTGTATCAAAGTATAGGCACTATTAATTCAGCAATCATTAGATAATGATTAAAAAGATTGATTTTGAATAGGTAGACAACATTCCATTTATCGTATTGTGGGTTTCAGAATTATTAACAGTATTGCGAAGTATAAAACATTGTTATCAGTCGGTCTATTTTAGATGATTTATCTATTTAGCACCATCAAATTGACTATTTTTGGGAAAATTGTTTTTTATGAAAAAAATGCTTTTTTCCCTAATTCTCCTATGCTCTTTAATTTCCTTTTCTTATTCACAAGATCAAGGGCAATGGAATTCGGCCCAGATTCATCATTCTATTAAGAAATTAAACTTTCTAGGATCCGCACTATATATAGCGGCACATCCTGATGATGAAAACACAAGATTGATTTCATATCTTTCAAATCATGTGCAAGCTAATACTGCTTATCTTTCGCTCACACGTGGAGATGGCGGGCAAAATCTAATTGGTACAGAATTAAAAGAATTGCTTGGTGTCATTAGAACTCAGGAATTGATGGCAGCTAGAAAGCTAGATGGTGGGAAACAATTTTTCACTAGAGCCAATGATTTTGGATATTCAAAGCATCCAGATGAAACCTTAGCAATATGGAATAAGGAGGAAGTTTTGGCTGACGTTGTTTGGACCATAAGAAATTTCAAACCGGACATTATAATCAATAGGTTTAAACATGACACGCCAGGATCTACCCATGGCCACCATACGTCTTCAGCCGTTTTATCTTACGAAGCGTTTGATTTGGTCGGTTCGGCAAAATCATTTCCAGAACAATTGAAGCATACAGAAGTATGGCAGCCACAAAGGTTGTATATGAATACAAGTTGGTGGTTTTATGGAAGTAGGGAAAAATTCGCGGAAGCGGACAAAACTAAATTGCTTTCAGTAGATGCCGGAGTCTACTATCCTCATTTAGGCATGTCGAACGGTGAAATAGCTATGATTAGTCGTGCACAACACAGGTGCCAAGGAATGGGTAGAGCCTTGAATAGAGGTTCGCAGACGGAGTACTTGGAGGTTTTGAAAGGTGAAGTCCCTACAGATAAAGAAAACATTTTTGATGGTATAAATACAAGTTGGACTCGACTAAAAGGTGGCGCTCCAATTGGAGAAAAAGTTGAAAAAATAATTGCCTCCTTTAATTACGAATCTCCTGCCAGTTCCATTGAGGCTTTGGTTGAGGCCTATCAAATGATACAGAACTTGGGAGATTCTCATTGGAAAGAAATAAAGTCAGAGGAAATCAAGACCATTATATTGCAATGCAGTGGTTTGTACGCATCAGTCACCGCTGGTTCTTACTCAGCAGTAGAAGGAGAAGAAATTGAATTAACTTATGAATTTACAAATAGATCAAATTCGAATCTTGAATTGATTGACATTAAGGTAGAAGGATTCA
>CALIIW010000296.1 GCA_938018185.1 uncultured Saprospiraceae bacterium | reverse complement strand
GTGATATTCACCACGGCCTATGACAAATTTGCCGTGCAGGCCTTTGAAATCAGCGCCATTGATTATTTGCTAAAACCCATCAATGGAGAAGACCTCAAAAGAGCCATAGACAAGTTGAAAAATACGGATGAAAATCGATTTTTGGAAAAACAATTTACCGCTTTATTCGAAAATATAACTGCCGCTAAAACGGGTTTTAAGAAAATCGTCATACCCGTCCAAGATGGATTAGAATTTGTGAATCTAGAGGATATTCTAAGATGTGAAGCGGATGCCAATTACACCAAAATATTTTTGGGCGAAGATAGAATGATATACATCTCTAAATCATTGAAAGAAGTAGAGGCGATGATCTCCGATTCTAGTTTTTGCAGAGTACATCAATCTCACTTCGTAAACCTACGTTACATAAGCAAGTATCAAAAAGGAAAAGGAGGCTCTATAACCATGAATGATGGTTCTATAATACCTGTTTCTAGAGCACGGAGAGATGATTTTTTAGGACAATTATAGGAAGGGAGGCCTAGGAAATTTTCAACATTCTTAAATGAGCTATGCAAGAAACAATATCAATGTCGGAACCAAAAAGATGCAAAAAATTGACAACACAGAATAAATAATAAAATTCTTTTTTCTAAAATTTTTTATTGTTCCATCTTTGAGAAGATCCTTTTTATCAACTAGTTCTATAATAGATAACAAGCTGTAACAAACATTAAGCCCTAGCCCAATAAAAATATAGAAAATAGGGATGGTAATTGAAGCAATAGCGACTGAGACAATCCCAAAAGGCATCATGATAAGATTGTAGAGGATTCGATATAATTCCCACCAAAGTATGGTTTGATACCATTTGGAAAAATTATTATTTGAGAATATGAAGTCTTTCAATATTTGCAAAATTTATGTACACAAGTTCTAATTCTTTTTGACTTTCATCAATTCCTCCACCATCATACTTTCATCTATCTCACAATAATATCCTTTATCTAATTCATATTTCACATCATAAACCTTTTCATCAATAATAATATAATGCTTTGGTGAATTCCAATAGTTCTTTTCTTTTGCAATAAATTTAAAGTTTGAATTTACTGGTATATTTAATTTGTATACACCGTGAGTCGGACAACCATAAAAAACTCCATTTGCAGCTGTCCCGCCACAAACGTTCTCAAAAGGTTTAAAAGTTTCTGGATCGGCACCGTTTATTGGAACGATCAAATGTCCACCTGAATTAAGCCACCAAAAATTCACACGCCCCTTAGTAGTAAAGAACATATCATTGTATTCTCTGTATGAGGCTAGCTCTATTCGATTGGTAAAATCCTGATAGAATTCCACATCGATGTGTTTTTTGTTGCAATTGCTATGCGTCTTGGCTTTTTTGTATAGCTTACCTCCTCTTTCTACAAAACCAAAATCCGTTTCTTTAAAAATATCATCAATTGGATCGACGAGTCTTTTTTCAAGTGTAATCGTATCCATGATTCTATTTCCTAAATGCTGATAATTTTTGATATAGTCACAATGGCTTATTTGTGAATGGCTTGGCGTCCCATCTTGTTTGACTTCTGTTGCTTGCTTGCAAGAGTTCAAAAGGACTAAAAGTAATATGAAGTATTTTATTTTCATTTTTTTAAGAGCTAGACTCTTTCTTTTCCTTTAAACTCTTTACTCAAAATTTCAGGAGTATCAATAAATGGCAATTCAAGCATATATTTTTTTTATTTATTTCTTTTCTTAAAATCAAAACCCAAGCCAAAACTTGGAACAAATCCAGAAATTGCCAAAGCTCCTGTTCCTTTTAAATCTAAGCCATCTTGATAATAGCAAGCAAAATCTAATCGAAGTCCATTCCTAAATTTATACCCAGCTCCAAGATTAAAATTTATTGGTTTGTACTGAAGTCCTATACGCAACCATAGTTCCTTTGCAAGTTCCCACTCCAAGCCAGCTTTGTATACAAAAGGAAGCTCGAAATCTTTTTCGACCTCAGCATGTATTAATAATTTTTTGGAAACAAAATAAGTTCCTCCTGTCCGGATCACCCTTGGCAAAAATTCATCTTCCTTGACTTCTAATTTTGCTGGATTAGAAAAATGCAGTCCTACTAATAATTTTTTAAGCATTTTATATTGGAAGCCAACTTCAGCAGTTAACAATACTTTTCGTTCTGAAGAAAAGAGCATTAGTCTTTCATAGGGAGCAAATTGGCTGCTACGCATTTCAAATTGAATTCCAGCAGACAACTTTGGCGATAATTTCCGTGCATAAGCAAGTCCAAGAATGACTTGATTAATCTCATCATTTATAAAATGGTGGATATCTATCCCGAAGGTACCAGAAGAAGTTGGTATGGCAAATCCTAGTCCGAAATTATCCGAATTAGGATTTACAAAAGTTTGCTGCCCTGAAAGAAGAATCGCAGCATTTTCTAAATCCGCCAAGCCAGCTTGGTTATTAAAAATGCTATTGATCCCAGTAAAAGCTACAGAGGCATTTGCTACCCCGTTGCTTCTAGCGCTTAATGGGTTAACAGAACCGTATTGAGCTGAGAGAGAAAAGCTAAAAAAGAAGAAAAAAGAAAAATGGAGGAGTCTCATTATGGTTTTTGCAAAAGGTTTGGATGTGATCGCATCAATTTTTAACGTAATTTAGTTGAAGATATTTCTAGCAATTAAATATATTTAATATCAACTGGAAATGAAATTTAGTTTACTACCGAGTATCCCCAGCTACAACATTAGCC
>CALIIW010000295.1 GCA_938018185.1 uncultured Saprospiraceae bacterium | reverse complement strand
TTGATCTCTTATTTTATTCCTTCTGGAATTTCCGAAATGTCTGGTAAATTTAATGCAAATGCAAAACTATACGGTCAGCCTTCAGAACCAAATATATTGGGTGAACTGGATGTATTTGATGGTGGGGTTAAAATTGATTACCTAGGCACCAAATACAGTTTTGCAACAGGTACCGTAAAGTTAAACAATGACCTTATTGATGCCACCGGAGAAAAAATTTCAGATAAAAACGGTAATCAAGCTACGCTCTATGGAGGCATCAGACATCAAAACCTAAAAAACTTATTGTTGGATCTAGACATTGTCACGGACAACGATAGATTCCTTGCCCTAGACACAAAAAAAGGTGACAATGACCTCTTTTATGGTATCGGAATAGGCAAGGGCTCGGTTGAATTTAGAGGACCGTTTTCTCAGACTGATATCAATATCGAAGTAAAAACATCAGATAGCACCATTGTATCAATCCCTTTAGAAGATTCTAATGATGGGCAAGAAATGAGTTTTATAAGATTTGTAAATCGAGAAGCCAAGGATACAATAAAAGAGGAAAAGAGCGAACTAAGAGGAGTGAACATCGCACTCAATATGGAAATCACAGATGCCGCAGATGTCCGTCTTATATTTGATGAAAAAGCTGGCGATATAGTCAAAGGAAAAGGTTTTGGGAATATTAATATTGATGTTAAACGAACAGGAGAATTTTCCATGTATGGGGATTATATTATAGAAGAAGGAGAGTATTTATTTACTTACTCTTACCGAGACATTCTTAAGTTTAACAAACCATTTCAGGTAAAACGAGGAGGTTCTATTGTTTGGTCAGGTGATCCCTATGATGCGCAAATCGAATTGGAAGCAGAGTATAAAGATCTAAAGACTTCAACTTATAATCTTATTGCGGAGAATTTAGAGACCTTAAATGATGAGATAAAAGCAGAGGCTAGGGCCACAACTCCAGTGAATTTATCCATGTTTTTGAAAGGGGATCTTTTCAAACCAAATATAACTTTTAGATTGGAATTTCCTGAATTAACGGGCGAAATTAAAGCTTATGTTGAAACGAAAATGCAGGTTTTAGAAAAAGATGAAAATGAGCTTAATAGGCAAGTTTTTGGTCTGATGGTTATTGGAGGATTTTTGCCAAACACAGAAGGGGCAATTGGAGGCGATGAAGTTTTTAATTTTGGTGTAAATACTTTTAGTCAATTTGTTTCCAACCAACTATCACTATATATCTCAGATTTCTTAGCTGATGTAATTTCTGATGAAGGCATTTATTCTGGAGCAGAATTCGATGTGGACTACAGGGTTTATGATCCTGGGCAATTGACAAATGTAAATCGTACAGGTGAGATTTCACTGCAACTTAAAAATTATCTTTTTAATGATCGAGTTGCTATTAAGATTGGTACTGACTTTGGGGTTGGTGGAGATAATTCAACACAAGGCCCAAACCAATCTAGTTCCGTATTCTCAAGTATTGATGTAGTGGTAGAGTGGGTAATTGCCAAAGACAGAAGATTCAAATTGGTATTTTATAATAAGAATGATAATGTCATTGGTGGAACAAGAGAAAAAAGGGGCGTAGGTATAAAATATCGTTATGAATTTGATACTTTCCAAGAATTCCTAAAAGGTTTTAGGAAGAAGACTAAAGATTGGAAAAAGCGATAGTTTACCTGGGTAAAGTTATATAGATATCTTTATTAATAATAATAATATCTTTTCATTTCATACTTTTGCCATTCATCTAATTAGCATATGGCACAATTAAGAAAGAATCACAGACAGACAAGCTTATTGGGAGGAGGGTTTACCAAATTGGCACTAATGGTCTTTTTATTATTCCTGATTTTTATTCTTTTCAAAGTTTTAGCTCCTGATAGCTTTCCGGATACTGTTGAAAGTACTGATGCTGCTCAAACTGCAGCACAATCTCTTGATGGGAGGAAGTATTTGCCTTCAGCGAATGGTCAAGTCATTCATCACAAATATTACAGCCTCTCTTATATAGAAGAATTTGAACAGCCAGAATGGGTAGCTTATGAACTTCATAAATCAAATATGTTTAAAAAGCATGTCCCAAGATCCGGTGATTTCAGAACGGATCCTGCTGTAAAAAAGAGATCAGCTACAAAAGCAGATTACAAACGATCAGGATATTCTCGTGGACATTTGGTTCCAGCAGGAGATATGGCCTTTAATGAAACAGCCATGTCGGAGACTTTTTTCTTTAGCAATATGTCCCCTCAATCCATACCTTTTAATGGTGGAATTTGGAGAGAATTGGAAGAGCAAGTTCGTGATTGGGCTAAGAAGTACAACCACCTTTATGTTGTTTCAGGGCCGGTACTGACAGAAAAACCCATTGATTATATTGGTCAGAATGATGTCGCTGTGCCACCTTCTTATTATAAAGTGATTCTAGATATGAATCGAGGTAAACCTAGAGGCATTGGTTACATCATTCCTCACAATAAGTCTGAAGAAAAACTTGAGAGCTTCGCTGTTTCTATTGATGAGGTTGAACAATTAACCAAGATAGATTTCTTTAAAGATTTGATGCCGGAGGCAGAACAACAAGCTTTTGAATCTGTGTTGAATACAAAACCTTGGTATTTTAGCGACAAGAGGTATCAGACTAGGAAGAGTAAGTGGAATAATATGTAAGGAAGAGCTATTGGCCATTGGCTTTTTGCTCTTGGCTCCTTATTCAAATAAAAAAGGTCAACATCGGATTGACGTTGACCTATATTTTTAAATTTTAAATTTTACATTCTACATTTTGCGGTTTCAAAAAGCTTATTCCTGCGGAACCAGCTCTTTCGTAGCAGCAGGAACGCTTGATTTAGCCGCTTTCTTTGCGCAAATCTTACATAATTCAGAGCTCCCTTTGTCTGCAAAGGCTTTCTGGATACTGCCATTACTAAGCTTTTTACCTTTAACGTATCGGCAATCATCAAAAGCATGATATTTATTACCTTTTGTTCCGTCAGTTGCCCAGTAAACATTATCACTATTTATGTTTAGGCTTTTGGCAGTTTTATTTTGTTCACTTATTTCTTTAGTGTATTTTTCTATGGAAGCTGGATCAAACTCTATTCCTGACACCCCAGCAGCTGTCATTGCAACAGCAGCTGCACCACCTGCGATAGCTTTGGTCTTACCACTGATTGAATTACTTGTAAAAATCATAATGACCATGGGTAGTAAGCAAAATACACCCATAAAAGCCCCAAGTTGATTCTGAAAAAAGAAACGCATAGCGTTCTTTTCCGATGTAGGATCAAGTTTGTTGCTCTTCTTCCAAAAAGTAGAACCGACAATTGCAGTCGCAAGAATAGCAACTATTGCAATGATCATCAAAACCAACTTGTCATCACTGATTAGTTTTATTATTGCAAAGACTTGTAATGCCATTGCAAGAATCCATGCTATAAAAGCGTACATTCTGAATTGTTTTGCTTTTCCTTTAGCCTCAGGACTAGCTTCAAATACCTTAGTTTCACTCATGATTTTTTTATTTTTATGACGTAATAAAAGCTGTTTAGGTCACGTAAGATATGAATTAGGCTTAATAATTAATTGCTATAAAACGTAAAACACATTAAGACCAATCTGAATAGGTGTTTGGAGGCCAATTTGAGGTTTTAGGACCTATTAGTTTC
>CALIIW010000294.1 GCA_938018185.1 uncultured Saprospiraceae bacterium | reverse complement strand
TTTTTCTGTATATTTTAATACAATTGAAATGTTTTCTCCAGGAGTAATGTTTGCCACATTCATAGTAAAAACATTCGGTCTATCCTGCTCTAAGAGCGAAGCTCTTTTTCCAGCTGCTTTGGCTTTTTCATAAGTCTTTTTCGCTTTCCCTTTTTCTTGAACCACTGCTTGAATGACTCTATCGCCAACATGCATTTCCATATGGTAAACAGCTGCATTGGTAGAGGCAGGAAATACATAAACCGCCTCGATAACTTCTGTACCAGTGTTTTGATAAGTTTGTTCAATTTTGACATCAGCAATTACACCCAAGATATTCACCTCTGCAGTAGTAGACTTTAATGGCAAGTTTTCAGTAGTGTTTGTTTCTGATAGGATCTTGAAATAAGGCGAATAGGTCTTATCTACTTGCTGAGTGAAGCTTGATTCGCAAAAGCTAAACAAGCAGAATAATGTTACGATTAGATTTAATTTGTACGTTCTCATGATTTTAATTTTTAATGAGTTAATCAAATACAATCACAATCTATGGGCTGAAAGGTCGGTATGATGAGGGTTTATAGGATTCGTAGGAGCTGGGCTATTATTCGTTGGTTAATGACTTTGACTTTGTTGAGGTAAGGTTGGTTGGTTGGTTGGTTGGTTGTTGATTGTTGTAAGTTGATTGATTCACATTGAAATTATAGTTGGTGATCTAATAAACCTGAAATTGGGTCACAGCGATTCTCAGCGAAGCACAACGGGTCACGGCGCTTTCTTCAGGTTTAAAAAGATCACCGTTGAAAAATATAAACTGCGAAATCCAAAAAAAAGTACTTGCCAAGCAATTGACTATTACAAATTAAACTTTTGTTAAGGCCAAATAACTTTAAATTGATTTTCATAACTTGAATGAGTCAAATCATAGTTTATGAAAACTTCAAGTTTCTTATTGTTCGCTTTCCTCTCCTTAAGTCTATTTAATTCCGATACCAGTATCCTATATGATTATCATGAAGGCATTGCTCAGGCGAAAGAAACAGGCAAGCCTATATTCTTACTCTTTACTGGTCGCACTTGCAGAGGTCCTGAAATCATAAATGAACTTATCAAAACCAACAAGAAAATCACAAAAGTATTGAAGGAAAAATACGTCCCTGTTTTTTTATATGTAGATGATCAAACAAAATTAGAAAAGCCTTATGAAGTTTTGAGAGATGGAAAGCGGATAAGATTGAAGACAAAAGGCAATGCGTGGGGACATTTGGAGATGAATAAATTCAAGCACAATATGCAACCAATGATGCTGATTATTGATTCTGATGAGGTGGTTTTAAAAGAGCCACTGAAAGGAGTTGTTAATGAAGAGCAGCTCTTGAATTATTTGGAATAGTAATCATGAAATATATACTTACTAAATAGGGATTGTCAGATAAAACTTAAATTATTGAAAATCAACTTCTCATAATTGTGTAACTCAAACTCTTTGCCTCGTTTATAGCGGAAAGGACTGGAAAACCGCGTAATCCTCGAAAGCCATTTGTCATGATTTTTATAAAAAAAATCACGCCAAATGAATTCAGCTCATTTCCTGTTCCCAGTGTTTACACACTGGGCTAGAATAATATCACACCTCTGGCGTTTTTTAGCCTTACTTCTGAATACATCTGAATAGGGTCATAGCGGCTCTCAGCGTTTCATAGCGTTTGGTCTCAGGTTTTAAAAGATATCTTGCTGTTGAGAAAATATAAATAAATGCTCAGATCCAAATGCTTTAATCATACAAGGAGTACAATTTTTATTTTACTAACTAAATATCTCCAAATACAATTCTTTCAACTTCTTAGATTCGACTTGATTTGATGCTTCTTGAGCAATTTCATCACGACCCTGTTTTGAAGGCCAAATGTGAAAGCCTCCGTTGCACAAATAATTATAGGCTTGGACAAAAAACGGATTAATATCTTCAGGAAAAGATTGATTGCTGGTATTTAATTTCCATGTTCCCCAAATGCCATTTTCGTCGATATCTCCTTTGTAATAAACCTTGTGCGTTTTATAAAATTTGGTCATGTAAACTTTATAGGTTTTTAGGTCATATGCCCCTTTCCATGTAAATGATGCAACATCATCAACTCCGGATCCTGCTACTACCCCATTTTTAAAACTCAAGGTAATCTCCATTTGATGTTGGTTTGGGTTTTCTCTATAACAATAAAAGCCATCCCATGCTCCAGATGGTAAAAAAGGATCCATTTCTTCTTTATCGTCAGCTTTGGAAAATTTCATTTGAATCTTTTCTGAAATTAAACTTGTAAAGTCAATTTGAAATTTGCGTTATTATTTGAATACGTTTGATAAAAATAACGAGTAGTCCTATTCTATAGTAGTTAAAACAATAGCCCCACCACCCGCTTCTGCTCCATACTTAATGATAGCTTCTTCTTTTCCCATAAAGTACTCATCCATTGGATAATCCTCGCGTATCATTTTCAAGTAGATAGCTTCTGTTGTAATTGTGTCATCAAATATAATCAAAGGATTCATCATCCCTGCAGGATACTTTTGATAATCGGTATCAGCACCCATAATTCTACTTGGAGAAAAATCTTGATCTTTTTCTGGATTAAATGCAAATTCATAGCCACCCCCTCTCTCTAATAATTCGTCTTTAATCTGTCCGGGAAACTTTGCATCTGGCTTTCCACTTCCGACCTTAAAAGGTACTTTGGCATTATTAAAAAGTTGATAAAAATAAACCATAGGATTTTCATCATTCATACTGGCTTTCCCAGAATACCCTTCTTTTGTTTCAACGTGAAGTTGAATGCTTTTAACTTTATCGTGCATATTGAAAGCTAAATCGCTATAACTAATCCTATATCCCCAGGTTTCTAATTCACCTTGTATGAGATTCAGTTTTTCTTTACTTGTTTCTTCAGTTATAACACAAAAAACAAACTCGTCATACTTTGTGATGGATCGGCTGATTTGTGCATTGATTTGAAAGCTAAATAAGAATAGGAGCAGAAATAGAAATAGCGAAAAAGTATTGGTTTTCATAAAATTAAAATTAGTGCAGATGGTGCAAATGAATTGTTTTTAGGAAGACGAGTTGGATTAAAAAACGGTTGCATTGGAAGAATAAATGTGTTCTTGCAAAAACAATACAAATCTATTTTAATTAAATCGTTCTAGGCCGCCAGAGGCGGCGATTGTCTTTAACGCGTGGCAATGCAATTGCCAGCGAACAGGAAAAATTTATTGAAAAAGACGTACTTTCTTTTAAATAAAAAAGCAGCATCTGGCTCTACCAAGATGCTGCTTTTTATTAATTTTTAAAAATTCACTATTCTATTTCAACACAAATATCATCTAAAATCTTTTGAATACTCTCAGGGCTTATGTTCTTATCCCCTATTAAACCTAAAACTTTTTTATCATTTTGAAAATAGTAAGAAAATAATTTTCGATTCATTTTATGAAAAGTCTTTGGTCCAAATTTACTTGGCTCTGTCGTATCAAGATACCTTCCAACCATGCTAGCTCTCTTTTCTCCAGGCCGTTTCATAAATAAACCAGGTTCATGAGTCGCACCGTAATAAGAAATGTCAGGATTTCTTAACAGATTATCTCCGCGCATTCCATATTGAGAAAATGCTTCATAGACTTCTATGTTTTTACATTGATTTATCAATTGCATCCAATGGGGATTTTTATATTCCTTCTTTTTCAAAGGACCTTTCCCCATTTCTATTTTGAAAAATAAATACTTTAGAGTAACAATATGTTCTGGCCCTCTTCTTAATTCTAATTCATCAATTTTTGAAGAAGCAATTGGCTTAAATGGACCTTCTTGATTAGTAGAAAAATTTACCTCCTTTGTTCCTTGGTCAAAAACACGGATATTGATGAGATTAGGTGTCTTTTTTCCTTCTACAAAACCTTTCTTGACAGTACCGTCCTTCATTTTTAAAGTGGCGTCAAAATGATTTTGGGACAGTAGCAAGAAAGGAACTAAAAGCAGTATCGAGCTCAGTGCAAAGGATTTTATGACTTTATCAACCATTTTGCGTGTTTTATGTATTTCAAATTATTACCAATATAAAGGTCACAAGAAATGAGCCATTCTTACAATTCGATATAGTTGCTAATGTATATCATTGAATAGCAAAGCAACTGTCAATAAAATTGCCAAGGAACAGGTCCTTGCAAGAATAATACAAATCTATTTTAATTAAATCGTTCTAGGCCGCCAGGGGCGGCGATTGCTTTTAACGCGTGGCAGTACAACTGCCAGCAAACAGGAAAATAGAAACACATTTCGTTTTGAATAGCATTTTTATGCCCCAAACATCTCTGGAAACTTTGCCTTGAGTTTGTTCACTTTGGGTGAGATAACATAGGTACAATACGAATTATTCGATCCTATCCTTTTGTAATAATTGTGGTGTTCCAATTCAGCAGCGTAGAAATTTATGACTGGCTCGATTTCGGTGACGATTGGGCTTGGCCAGAGTGCTTCCTCTTCAACAGCTTTTAAGCTTTCTTTGGCGAGTTTTTCTTGGGTCTCATTATAATAATATATCACAGATCGGTACTGTGGTCCTTTGTCTCCTCCTTGTTGGTTTGGTGTGGTGGGGTCGTGTGCTAACCAGAAAAGACCTAACAAACGTGCATAAGAAATTTGATCCGGATCGAAGGTGATTTTGACCACTTCTGCGTGGCCGGTCAGCTTGCCACAAACTTGTTCATAGGTCGGATTTTCTATGTGACCACCGGAGTAACCAGAGATGACTTCTTTGACACCTTTCAAATCCTGAAAGATGGCTTCAAAGCACCAAAAACATCCTCCTCCAAATATTGCCTCTTGCATAGTTTACTTTTGTGTTTTTAAGTATTTAACTTTCTTGAACTGGCCTTCCTTCACCTCCGTTTTCCCAAATAAAATAAAATTACCTTTACCACATAAGTTGGCTTCAAAGTGGCCTGACACTGTATTATTCTCTTTGTCATGTTCTGTGATAACAATCTTGCCAGAAACAGGTTTACAAGCAGCCGACAAAAATACGGCAAGCGCACCTTCTTTCTTTAGGTTAAGCATAATGGAATTTTTTCCATCAAGGGCATACTCCCCTACTATATTTTCATCTTTTGCATGAACAAGAACCATGATCCCTTCTGAACCGGTAAACCCAGTTAGACTAATTCGTTCTTCGTTATCTTTATTGATCCAGCTACATCGGACTTGTTTAGGAAAGGTAGGTTGTTCTCCAACAAACCAAGCTATTTGATTGTCCATCAATTGCAAACCTGTCGAGTCTGATGAACAGGAATAAAATAATTGACTGCAAATTAGGAATAGACCAACTTTAATGAATAAGTATCCGCTTGGACTTTGAATTTTCATTGGTTCTAATTTTTGATAGGAATAAAGATAGTGCTTGCAATTTTAGTTCATCCAAATCGTAGGCGATGTATTTTTCAAAATAAGTTTTTAGGTCAAATTTAGAATTTTGCTCAGGCAATAATTTAATGACTGATTCTAAATTTGCAATACCATATGCAAAAGCATCTTGCAACTTTTGAAGCAGAACAGATTGAATAGGATTTTTGGAGACCCAAGCAGCAAATACAAATGGAAGATCAGTATGTGTTTTCCAATGTTCTCCTAAGTCATAACAGTATTTGTACTTCTCAGACAAAGCGATTGTTTTATCTCCAATGGCTACAATTCCTGTGTCTTCCTCAAAGTCATTTTCAATTGAGATATTCATATTTATCAAAGGAATCTCCAATTTCCAATATTCATCAATTAAGATTTTAGCTAAGGCCGAAGAAGTCCTAGAATGAAAATCAAGATAAATTTGTTTTAGTTCGGCCAAAGGTTTATGCGAAAATATACAAACTGTTTTAACTGCTCCATCACAGCCAATGCAATAATCGCCTATCAAATGATAGTCTCCCAATTCTGGCAAAATAGCAACTGGCACCAAGGCAATATCGACCTCGCCATTGACCAATTTTTCGGCACATTTGGCTGGATAATCAATTTGGATATCAATCTCTTTGTCCAAACCTTTCTCTTGCAAACCAAACATAAAAGGCTTTGCATTTAGATAACTTACCGCAGTCATTTTCAATTTCTTCATGTCAATAATTTAATCTAAATGTGTGATGTCATTTTCCTTTTCCAAATTAAAAACATCCTTAGAATAATTGAATCTGTAAAGTCCTGTATTGTTGTGTTTAACTTTTGACATATTGGTAATTGGTTCTCTTTTCAAAAGACAAACCAAACACCTCATCGCACGCCCATGACTTACAACTAAAACCGTTTCTGAAGGATCTTTTTTTATTTCATCAATAGCTATGAGTAATCTATTTTTCATTTCTAACGCTGACTCCCCTTGTTCCATGCGTGCTTCAAAATTCCCCTCTTCCCAATGTGCATTTAGCTGTTCATATGCTGTATGCATTTCTTTTGTAGAAGGCTTACCTTCATAAATCCCCCATGATATTTCGTTTAACTCTTTCATTTTATGATAAGGAATTTCCATATCTATAAATGGCTTGGCAGTCTCGTAAGTTCTAATAAGAGTGGAAATAAATATTTTCTTGAAAGGGATATGCTTATAGGCCAAATGAAATTTATTAGCCTGATCAATTCCAACTTCATTGAGTGAAGAATCCACACCCGATCCTTGAACAATTTTTAGCTTATTGTATTCCGTCTGACCATGTCTGATCAAGTATAGTGTTTTATCGTGTCGCGTTTCCATTTAATTATTTACAACTGGTAAAGAGGTATAACCTCTATATGCAGAATCTTCTTCAAATTTATGACCTTCAAAATCTGTGATAATATTATAAAGTGTATCACGCTCAATTGCCTTCTTATTTACCCGTCTTATCAAATTGACTAAGTCATAAGTGGATAGCGCAGGATTCGTTTCTTCTGAACCTGCCATGGAATAAATTTTTGTAGTATCATCTATTGTACCATCGATATCATTTACTCCAAAGGCTAATGACATTTGAGCGGTTGTTCTTCCTATCATTGGCCAGTAAGCTTTGATATGTTCAAAGTTGTCTAAGTAAATTCTACTGATGGCATAATTTTTTAAATCTTCAATTGTGTTTACTTCTGTGAGATGAGAAAGTTGATTTCCTTTATTTCTAAATTTTAATGGAATGAAAGTTTGAAAACCAGAAGTTTCATCTTGGAGTTCTCTCAACTTTTCCATGTGATCCATACGATGCGCATAATTTTCAATATGCCCATAGAGCATGGTGGCATTAGATCGCTTGCCAAGCAGGTGCCACTCTTTATGGATTTGTAACCATTCGTCTGCAGAACATTTGCCCCCAGCAATTTGATCTCTTATTTCAGGGTGAAAAATTTCAGCGCCACCACCAGGCATGGAATCCAAACCTGCATCTAGCATTTGCTTCATGCCTTCCGCATAAGAAACTTTAGCCTTCTTGAAAATGTAATGATACTCCACAGGTGTCAAGGCTTTGATATGAAGTTCAGGTCTATGTTTTTTTATTGCTGAGAATAAATCTGCGTAAAATTTCAAATCGTATTGAGGTAAAACACCGCCGACTATGTGTACTTCTGTAACCGGTTTGCCATCATAAGCTTTTACTAGTTCTAAGATTTCTTCCATGGTATACTCCCAACCTTCTTCTCTCTTCTTTATCAACCTAGAATAAGAACAAAAAGAACAAGTGTACAGGCAAACATTCGTTGGTTCAATATGAAAATTCCTATTGAAGTAGGTCTTCAAGCCGTGTTTTTTCTCTCTGATTATATTTGCCAAGTAGCCTACTTCTGCTAAGGATGCAGATTCAAATAGATATAAACCTTCAGCTGTAGTTATTCGCTGGCCACTAAGAACTTTCTTGTTTATTTCTTTTAGGATTGGCTTGGTAGAATTCTCCAATATCTTCATAAAGAGGTTATAAATTTTGAACTAAATGGCAATTATTTAATGAATAGTCAAAATTACAACAAATTTCAATACTTTCAGTTTTAATTGAAAGCACTTTTCTTGATCAAATCGACCGTTTTTTTTGCATTTTCTTCATTATTGAAGCATTCTGAAAGAACTTTGGACCTTTTTTCAATCAAATTCGAAGTGAATGGAAGATTTTTAAGTTGATTTAGCCTTTTCAACATGTCTTCTTTAGAGTTTGCAATTGTACACAACTGAATCAAATTTGCATCCTCTGAAACCATGTGATCATTCACAAGACAATGCCTGCCGTTGAACAATGAATGTAAAAGCTTAAGTTTCAATCCATTAGACTGAAAACTCCAGAGCAGGTTAATTTGAGCATTTTGAATAAGCTTCAGCATTTCAACTCCAGATGGATTTTCGATTAATTCAACAAATTCCATCTCTGAAATCTTGCCTTTCAAGGCATCACTTGCGTTGAGTCCAGCAATTTTGAAAGGAAACTTGGTTTTGGAAAAGATTTCTTCTAAAAGAAAGAGCACTGCTTTTTCATTGTCCGGAACAGAGAGTTTACCGTGGAAAAAGGCATATTCTCCGACACCTTCTAGACTATTGACCTTTTGATTAGGATGAAAGGCAGGTATGTAGTGGGTGTTTATATTCAATTCTTTGTAATAGGTAGTATCCGTTGAAGAAAGACATAAAACGAGCTGAGCTGATTCGATGATCTTTTGTTCAAATTTCTTTAGTTTTTTACTTTCTTGATGAAAGAATATCCTTTTCCAATTATTAACATCAATTTCTTTTAAGCTTTTGTAATAAGCCCACTCTATATTATGCATCCGAATTACCTTAGTTCTATTAGCTAATAGTGGATGGCATGCGAAGCCGGTCGTATGGATGCCTTCGAAAAATATGGGATGTCGATCTTTATTCAAGTTTTCCAGCAATTCCTGAGGCATTCTTGTGTTGACGATGAAAGGAGTCTTTGATAATTGCTTCCAAAAGGACTTCTTCCGCTCGTAATAAAATATCTCATCACAATAATTCAGTAAGGTCTTTGATTCGGGATTATTATCATATTTAAAACAATGGAGCGTAATGGAGACGCCAAGTTCTTTTAAAGCTTTTAAATGATAAAAAACAACCACAATTCCGCCATAATTTGGTGGATAAGGGACGTCAAAGGAGACTAGATGAAGCTTTAAAGTAGAATTTATCAAAAAATATGCAATTCAAAGGCGAATAATTTTCAAATGTAAGTTAAGGCATTCAAAAATTCTTATTGAAATTAATATATTTACACTTTACTTATTTTTATAATCTTTTACAATTTATAATTCAGTCGTTTATGAAATTTTTAGCAGAAATTTTTAGCATTGTATTATGCTTAGCACTCTCTTTTAGTGTATCCGCCCAAGAAACAGGTTTAGCAAACGTTTTCAGCGATGATTTTGATGGTAGTTGGACCGCTAGCAATGAACGCTATGATAAAGCTTTGTTTTCAGCAGCACACAAATCCTATGAATTTGGAACCTTCTTAAACATTACCAGATTAGACAATGGTAAAAAAATTAAGGTTCGAGTCATAGATAGAGGTCCATTTATGGCGGGCTATGTAGTGACTCTTTCACAAGAAGCAGCAAAGCACCTTGGTATCGAGAAGGAAGCTAGAGTTACCATCTCGGTTTCCAGAGAACAAGATGCTACTCAAGCGGTGGCTCAAAAGCCAGTTGTCTCAAATATAGAAGCAGGGCAAATAAATGTAAAAAAGCCTGCAACTGCAATACTTCCAAGTACTCCGGCGCCTAAACAATCTCAGATTGCTGTTCAGGCTCCTGTAAAACAAACGCCTGCACTAGTACAATTTTCAGAAGCTGCAGTTATCCAAAAAGAAGAATTTGTTAGCAAAGGAGCGGAAGGTATGCAAAGACTAAATTCAGCAAACTTCAGATCTCATGATTTATACAAAGTAAGCTTGCACAAACC
>CALIIW010000293.1 GCA_938018185.1 uncultured Saprospiraceae bacterium | reverse complement strand
TACCTTAGTGAATTTGTAAATGTCATCGTCACCCAATCCGGATGGGCGATTACTGGTTAAATATCCATGCTGTAATACTTTGGGATCCTTTTTGTTTATGTAATCTACTACGAAACCAAAATCGTCAGAGCCAGAATTTATTGGAGGCAGCATGTTTTGTACAGGGACCCATTTTTTACCATTTTGCAAATAGGTTTTGAATATATCTAAACCACACATTCCAGTATGTCCTTCAGAAGCAAAATATAAAGTATCTCCATCCATCATTGGAAATTTTTCATCTTGTTCTGTATTAATTGATCTTCCAAGAAGTCTCGGTTCACTCCAAGATTCTTCTCCTCTTTCTGATGCATAAATGTCATAGCCTCCCCAGCCATCTGGATCGTTCGAGGAAAAAAAGATGATATTATCTGAGCTGTGAAAAGTTGGATGGCCATAATTTATATTGGCTTTTATGAATTTTAAAACTTTTGGTTTTGACCAGGTGTCATTTTCATAGAAAGAAGACATTAATTTACAATAATGATCTTCGTTTTCTGCTCCAGCACATTGAGTAAAAATAATTTCAGTATAATCTGAATTGAAAGCAGCCGTGCCTTCATTGTGTTCGATGGTATTTATAATTTCAGAAAAATTGTTTATTTCCGTTGAAGTTTGATCCTTCATATATAGATCAGAATATCTATTCCCAGTCCAGCCATATTTTTCTTGATCATTCGCAGCACCTCTATCTGAAGTAAAAACAATACCTCCATTTTTTAATAATACTGGAGCGTAATCACCTTGAGAAGAATTAAAATCTACACTAGTAGTTTTGTAGGAGTTATTGGAAGCTTCTTTTTTCCATCTTGCGGCGATATCACAGCTTGAAATATCTTTGCGATATTCATATGGACTACCTAATTCAATACCTAATTCTTTATAAGCGGTTTTTGCTTCTTCATACCTTTCAGCCTTTTTTAATGCATCAGCATATCCTTTTAAAGCATCAATCCCATAACTATTATCGCAGGCAGTTTTGTACCAATCTATTGTTTGTTCTATCTGATTTGTCCTTTTGTATGATTCAGCTAGCATAAATGCTATTTTACCTTTATTGATTAAAGAATTTTCTTCATCGTATTCTGCTGGCAACATTTTTATAGCTAAAGCAAACTGCTTTCTCTCATAAGCTGTAGTACCATCATTTATTTTTTGAACAAAAGAACAGCTATTGCAGAAAATAAGAAAGGAAAACAAAAACAGAAAAATATTTTTCATTAATCAATATTAATAGGAATTAAGGCCTTAAACAGCCATATAGTAGGCAGTTCTTTACTTAAATAGTTAACGAAAATTATGAATATAATGTTGCAGCGGTTATGCTGCAATGGAAACGTAAGATGGCAATATTACTTTTTGAAAGACTTATCTAGTAAATGGTTTCTGCCAATTATGAATAGGAAGGAGTTTTTTTTGACAAGAGCTAAAAAATTAAAAGACACCCTGAATTAAAAAATCAGGATGCCTAAAAATATTTAATTGAAACATGTCCGAAATTGTAGGGGGAGTTTTAATATTGCATCTTAAAAAAAACGCAATAGTAAAACTTTTAATGGAGTTAGGTTTCTACCCTAAAGGGTAAATAAGAGGATATAAAGGGGAAAGGATATTGTCAAGTAAGATTCGTTGCTGTAAAGTTATAGGCAATTTTGATATTGGTCAAATATTAGTTTTGGTCATGGATTTTATACCCTATTTAGTGTAATTAGTGTACAGCCCTTATTTCTGTAAGTAGGGGTGTTCAGAAGTAAGGCAAAAAACGCCAGAGGCGTGACATTATTGTAGCCCAGTGTGTAAACACTGGGTACAAGAAATGATCTGAATTCATTTGGCGTGATTTTTTTTAACGACTGACTGTTTTTTTGCTTTAGCAAAAATGAAAGTCCGGTGGACTTTCAAAGGAAGGACCCCGAAGGGCGACAAATGGCTTTCGGTAATTACCTTGTTTTTGGACATTATCGCTAGAATCGAGGTTGAGAATTTAAATTACACAAGTATCAAAAGTTGATTTTCAATGGTTTAAGTTTTATCTGACAATCCCTAAGTAATGTTAATTTTTGTACAAATGGATACTGAAATGGTCCTTTGAAGATTTAATAAGTAAGCAGGTATAGGCTTCTTTCAGTAGTTTACCAAGTCCTCCTTGTTTGTTTAAAAGTCTTTTTAATTCTTCAAGGTTTGCTTAATAGCTTCAGCAGGTTGGATAAAAGAACCTGTACTTTTAAACTCTTTCAATTTTAAACCAGAGTTGGAAATGATTTTGAAAGCTTCTTCAGTCGTCAGTGAAGGCTTGATAGATTTCATAATACCAAGTAGGCCAGCTACTTGAGGGGTGGCCATAGAAGTCCCACTAAATGCTGCATAATTATTATTAGGAATAGTGGAGTAGATGTCTACACCAGGAGCACAAATCCCCATTTCAATATCATTGATAAAGTTTGAAAATTTAGCTCTTTTCAATTCTTGGTCCATAGCTGCAACTGTTATAACACCAGGCGTATTTGCTGGGGAATACAACTTAGCATTGGCGTTGCTGTTTCCTGCAGCAACTACTACAATAGCTCCTTTTTTCGTTGCATATTCTACTGCTTCTTTATATGCTTTTTGTCGGCTATCATTTGAGATGCCACCTAAAGACATTGAAATGACATCAGCTCCTGAATCAGCAGCTTTAATAATTCCTTTGATGATACTAGCTTGTGTGCCACCACCAAATCCAGACAGCACTTTTACAGAACTCACTTCGACAAATGTATTATTTGGAGTTAGAGAAGCAATCCCAATTTTATTATTCGTGACAGCAGCAGCTATGCCAGCGCAGTGGGTACCATGCCTATTGCCATCAGTATCAGATTTTTTGTCAATAGATTTAAAATGCTTTTTAAGATCCTCATGTTTGGAGTCGACCCCTGTATCTAAGATTGCAATCATTGCTTTCTTTTGAGGTTTGACCTTTTTTAGGACTTTATACACCTCATCTACCTTCATTTTGTCAAAACCCCATTGCATGTTAATATTGGGATCATTCATCCCATAATCTCTCTTGGATTTTAATGGGCTTGTACTGGTTAATTCTGGAACAGAAACGGTTTCATTTATTTCAACATATTCAACACCTTTTAGATTGAGGAGGCCTTCTTTGATTTCTTCGGTGTTATAATTTGCTGCTGCTGTGACCACAACATAATCATCTAGATCAGTTGATGCTCCATCAAGTGGAAGAAAAACATTCTCTAGTAAGTTAAGACCAGTATTTTCAGTGAATTCTTTGAGTTTTTTTAACGAGCTTCCAGGATACATTTCTACAAGAAAACTAGATTTCGGTCCTTCAGGTACAACTTCAACTAGCTTCTTTATTGGTTGAAAATTTGTAAAAATGAAATATCCAAAACCAATAGATAAGCAAAAAGAAAGAAATGCTAAAAAGGGCGTCTTTCTAGTACCTTTAATTAAAAAAGAAGCAAGGCCAATAATTAGAAAATCTCTGACAATATGAATGGTTTTAGCTTCAAAATTTGCCGTATCGGAAAATAAGCCTAATAGGTAAGCTAAAATGGCAATTGTAAAGCCAACTCTAAAAAAACCTTCGGACTTTTTTCCAGAGCTATATTGCCAAAGCATTAGTGAGACTAATGCAGCGCTAAAACCTATAGGATATAATACTTCTGACACGTATTTTATTTTTAATACCTTCTCTAGAATTTAAAACCTCTGATACATCAATGTATAAATAGCCATTATTAGTATAAAATGCCTCTTAATTTAGACTAAACGGCCTTTATATTAGAGAAACTCATAAATTTTACAAAAAATGTCAATTTTTTCCTTCGAAACCTTGGCATAAATAATTTGTTATGGGTAAAGATTTTATTTTTGCATTAAATTCCTAACACCTTTTAAAAATAAAGATGGCAGAAAAAGTAAAGTGTTTGATTATTGGTTCAGGACCTGCAGGGTATACTGCTGCAGTCTATGCTTCAAGAGCTAAGTTAGAGCCTGTTTTGTATACTGGCGCTGAGATGGGCGGACAACTAATGATTACAACTGATGTAGAGAATTATCCTGGATATCCTGATGGTATTATGGGACCACAAATGATGGAAGATTTTAGAAAACAAGCAGCACGGTTTGGAACAGACATTCGTATGGGTGTCATTTCAAAAGTCGATTTTTCAGGACCTGTCCACAAAGCTTGGGCTGATGATGGAACTGAAATTCATGCAGACTCAATAATTATTTCCACGGGTGCTTCCGCCAAATGGCTTGGGATTGAATCTGAACAGACTTTTATGAACAAAGGCGTTTCAGCTTGTGCCGTATGCGATGGTTTCTTTTTTAAAGGCATGGACGTAGCAGTTGTTGGAGCTGGAGATACAGCGGCAGAAGAAGCTTCTTATTTAGCTAAGCTTTGCCCTAAAGTACATTTGCTTGTTAGAAGAGATGAAATGAGAGCTTCAAAGATCATGCAAGAAAGAATTTTAAACACAGAAAATATTATCATACATTGGAATACCTCAACGGAAGAGATTATAGGGAAGGATGAAGTGGAAGGTGTAAAAGTTGTCAATAATAAGACTGGTGAAAAATCTGAGATTCCAGTAAAAGGATTCTTTGTTGCTATAGGACATAAACCCAATACTGATTTGTTTAAAGATTGGTTGGATATGGACGATACTGGATATTTAGTAACAAAGCCAGATTCAGCTAAAACAAACATCCAAGGTGTATTTGCATCGGGTGATGCTAGAGATAAGATTTATCGTCAAGCTGTTACTGCCGCTGGAACTGGATGTATGGCAGCTTTAGATGCAGAACGGTATTTGGCTGAAGAAGGAATTGTTTAGAACATTCGAGCAATAGCTTGCCCTAAGCGAAGAAGGAGTCGAAGGGAGCATTTTAGCATTCGAACAACAAACAACGAACAACAAACAACTAAAATAAATATTTCCTAATCCCTTCAAAGAGGGTAAAAAAGTAAAAATATGAGTGCCACACAAACGAAAACCCGATTTAGAGCAGGAGTACTTTGGGGAGACGAAGTTACTGAGCTATTTAATTACGCAAATGAAAACAACTTTGCTTTACCAGCAGTGAATGTAGTTGGTACCAATTCTGTGAATGCAGTTTTGGAAACAGCAAGAGAAATGAATTCTCCAGTTATTATACAGTTTTCTAATGGAGGCGCATCTTTCTTCGCTGGAAAAGGCTTGGCAAACGATAAGCAACAAGCTTCCATTCTTGGTGGGATTTCTGGTGCAATGCATGTACATACCATGGCAAAGGCATATGGAGTAACTGTTGTTTTGCATACAGACCATTGTGCAAAAAAATTACTGCCTTGGATTGATGGTTTGTTATCAGCAGGGGAGCAGTTTTATAAAGCCAAAGGTTATCCATTGTATTCTTCTCACATGTTGGATCTTTCTGAAGAACCTATCGAAGAGAACATTGAGATTTGTGCAGAGTATCTTAAGAGAATGGATAAGATCGGAATGACACTAGAAATTGAATTAGGTGTAACTGGTGGAGAAGAAGATGGTGTTGACAATACGGATGTTGACAGTTCAAAATTATACACCCAGCCAGAAGAGGTGGCATATGCATACGAGGCGCTTTCTAAGATAAGCAATAAGTTTACCATTGCAGCAGCATTTGGCAATGTACACGGGGTATATAAGCCGGGTAATGTAGAACTTAGACCTATCATTCTGAAGAATTCACAGGATTTTGTAAAAGAGAAGTTCAAAACAGAAGACAATCCGATTAATTTTGTCTTTCACGGTGGTTCAGGTTCCTCAAGAGAAGATATAAGAAAAGGGATTGAATATGGTGCTATAAAGATGAACATTGATACTGACATGCAATGGGCATATTGGAAGGGAGTAAGAGATTATTATGAAGGCAAGCGTGATTACATGCAAACTCAGATCGGTAATCCAGATGGGGCTGATAAGCCAAATAAGAAATCATATGATCCAAGAAAATGGTTGAGAGCAGGGGAAGATGCTTTTGTAGAAAGACTAAAAGTAGCTTTTGAAGATCTAAACTGTGTAGGTAAAAACGTATAATAATTTTGAATAATTATTCCAAAAAGAATTGGAATTAGGGTGCTTGTTCCTTGAAGGAGCAAGCACTTTTTTTAATCTAGCAAAACGATTTTTAATTGCTTGCCAAGCTCATTCCTAATAGCCATTAATTTTTGATGGAGCTTTAGACAATGTTGGAGTCGATTGATATCTTCGGATTTTAAAGAGGCGATCTCTTTTTTATTGTCTTCTATTTTTTTATTTATTTTAGAATATTTGAAATACTTCACAGACTGAAGAGCGTCTTCCATAAAGTTTTCCTCAGGATTTGGTTGTGTTCTTAAGGTGATGTCATGTTTGTCTTTCCAATTGTGAGAATACTCAAATGGACTCGAGCTGGCATCAATGGCCAAATCTCTAATTTCTCCATCTTTATGATTAATGAAAAAATGGAGTCCAGGTTGTTTCCCAGCATCAAGTTCTCCTTTGTAAGTTTTTATAAATTTCTCGTATTTCGGATTGTCAAATTTATCAAGCACATCACTTATATTGGCTAAAACAAATTCTCCAATACTGATGTCAGGTTCTTCTTTTGAAAAAGGCATGTGTCCAGCGTTAACCAATATCCTGACAATATCTTTTTCTTTAAATTCATCTTTACCTCTCGATGCTTTGGTTTGGTTGCCTTGAGGTTTTTGTACGAATTCATTTTGTTCTGCTTCGGGTGCACGAGCAGCTTGGTTGGCCGCACGTCTTTCTTGATTTTTACGCTCCGTCCATTTGCCTTGAACATTTTTCTTCAAAGCCGCATTGGTAGAATCTATAAAGACGCCTTCATCAATCTGTAACAACTGAGCACATTCTTTTATATAGACCGCTCTCTTCATTGCATCAGGTATCAGTGCAATGGTTGAAATGATATTGCTAATGCCATTACTTTTGGCGATTGGGTCATTTGCAGTAGAATCTAATAAGAGTTTAGTTTTAAAAAGAATAAAATCGGAAGCTTCTTTGTCCAGGAATTCTGAGAAACCTGCACTACCTAATTTTCTTACTTGGGAGTCGGGATCTTCACCGATAGGCAAGCTTACAACTTTAACATTCATGTCTTGTTCTAAAGCAATATTCAAACCTCTGTCTGCGGCTTTCATGCCAGCTGCATCACCATCATAAAGAATTTTTAAGTTTTGCGTAAAACGTTTTATAAGCCTAACCTGGTCCTCGGTAAGTGAGGTTCCTGAAGAAGCCACCACATTTTCAAAACCAGATTGATGTAAAGAAATGACATCCGTATATCCTTCCACTAGCAAACATTCATCTAATTTTCTTATGGCTTTTTTAGAATGATAAACACCATAAAGTACCCTACTTTTTACATAGAGTTCTGACTCTGGACTATTGACATATTTGGCAATTTTCTTATCTGTTTTTAATGTTCTTCCAGCAAAAGCAATAGGTTTTCCACTCAAGTTGTGTATGGTGAACATTACCCTGTCTCTGAAAAAATCCTTATCGTAGTTATTTGTTAGTCTTAATTCCTTGAGTGATTCCAGTGTGTAGCCCTTCGCGGTTGCCGCTTTGGTCAATTTGTCCGGATTTGAGGAGCAATAGCCTAAACCAAATTTTTCAATGGTGTCAAGAAGATAACCTCTATCCTTGAAATAGCTCATCCCTACAGATTTGCCTTCATCTGTATGAATCAATTCATTTTTAAAGTAATCTTCTGCAAATTGGTTGACTAAGTAAAGGCTCTCTTTACGTTGCTTTTCTTGTAAGTATTCATCACTTTGCTGTGTTTCCTCAATCTCAATATTATACTTTTGCGCAAGAAATCTTAAGGCTTCAGGAAATGAAAAGCTATCATGCTCCATAAGAAATTGAACAGGATTTCCTCCTTTTCCACATCCAAAGCACTTATAGATATTTTTAGCTGGAGAGACAGTGAAAGAGGGAGTTTTCTCATTATGAAAAGGACAGAGTCCTAAGAGATTTGCTCCTCGTTTTCTCAAATTGACATACTCTTCTACTACATCCTGTACCCTGGCTGTATCTAATATGAGTTGGACTGTCTTATCGCTAATCATGACATAAAAATAGACAAATAGGGATGAAGTACAATCTTTAGACGAAGCTATTTTTTGGATTAATATTTGGCAAATAAAAAGTAGCAAGTACAATTGCTTGACTTGCTACATTTAAACCACACACTATGAGAACACCCATAATTTCTTTACCGGTTTGGGGATTATTATTTGTGTTTCATAATTAAAACGTCAAAATTTCCGAAATAGTTGACTGCCTTGTCGTCATGCAGCAAGTGCTTACTTGTAAGCTGTTGATAAATAGAGACTTAAGCACTTTTAATAATGCTAGTTAAAGTTTTTAACAAATACTGTTGCATGTAGAATAATGACTGTACGGCATTATATTTGATATATAAGTAAAATCAACATATATCCTAAGCATATTAATGATTAACGATTAAAAGATTTGCTAGGAATGTGATTTTTCAATTATTTCTAAAATAATATCATGATAAAAAATGATTATTTCTTTCAAGGTTCTCTCTTTTCGATATTGGGACTTCTGCTGATTGGTTTCTTATGTATTTCTTCAACTGAGAATCAAACAAAAGACACTCCAAATGAGGGAACAAAGGTTGTTTTAGTAAATAAGATTTTTGATGCATCTATAAAAGCAAATGATCTCGATAAAGCAGAGGCTTACATAACTTCAGCTACTGAAGCTTTGGGAAGCAATGATAAAATAGGCTATGCAGATTTATGCTTACATAAAGGATTATTGTTTTTCGAAAAGTATGATTACAAAAATAGTATTGCTCAGTTTTTAGAAATGCAAAAGACTGCTTTAAGCTTAAATGATACAAAAAGGATATCTGTTGCAAAACATCACATTGGAAAGATTCTTTATAGTCAGAAAGATTATGTGGATGCTGAAAAATATTTTAATGAATCATTGGCGATAAGCGGTAAAATAAAAAATACTTATCAAGCAATAGAAACGCATATTGGTCTTGGAAATTTATTTCTTGCTAAAAAATTGTATGGTAAAGCAAAGCAACATTTCAAACGTGCTTTTGATCTTCAAGTACAAGCTTCTGAATTAGAGGGTGCAGCGGATATGGCAACTAAGCTTGGCAAGATTGTGTTTGATTTAGATGATTTTGAAGGTGCTTTAGTCTATTTCAATACATCTAGAGATATTTATAATTCTTCAAATAATTTAGAAAAAAAGGCAAACAACCTTTGGGATATTTCAAAAGTTTATCAAGCTCAAGATAATCCAAAATTGGCCCTACGTGCTAACAAAGAAGCCTTACAAATTTGGGAATCTTTAGAAGACAAAATGGGTATTGCTACTACTTATGTCAACTTAGCCAATAACTATTTTAAAGTTGGAGATAATAAGAGAACAGAGAGAAACCTTGATAAGGCTGGTGAAACTATCAGTTCTGAAAGTCACAATATGTTGGCACACGAAATTTTCAAAGGCATCGCAGTGGGCTATGAGAAACTAGGTAAGTTTCAAAAAGCATATCAATATCATGTTCATTATGATAAAAGTAAGGCAGTAGCATTTAATAAGGAAAAGGCTCAAACAATTCATGAGTTGAAAACAAAATACAATTCCCAGTTTACTGTTTCAGAACAAGAGCAAACAATTGCTGGCTTGAGGTTGCAACAAACGGCAGAGAGTAGAATTAGAAAATTTCTACTCGCTTTAATAGGATTAGGAGGATTATTGGGATTCAATATGTGGAGAGGATACAATAGAAAGAAAAAAGACAACAGAGTACTGAATGCGCAAAATGTCGAGATTCAATCTCAAAAGATGGAAATCGATAAGCAAAATGGTCTGTTAGAAGAAAAGAACGTTGCTTTAAACGGTTTGAATGGTAAGCTTCTTTCAGAAATATCTGAGAGAGAATCCATAGAAAAATCATCTTTTGCAAGGGATCAGTTTTTGGCTGGAATGAGTCATGAAATGAGAACACCAATGAATGCAATTGTTGGAATTTCTCATAATTTATTAAACAATGAACCTAAAAAAGATCAGGTAGATCAGTTAGAAAATTTGCAATTTTCCGCAAACAACCTATCCGTATTTATAAATGATATTTTAGATTTCTCAAAAATCGAAGCTGGTAAGTTGACATTTGTTAATCGAGAATTTTCTCCTAAGCCAGTTTTTACAAAAATCTACAAAAGATTTGGTACACCAGTAAAGGATAAAGGACTTAAACTTAGCTTTACATACGATGAAAGAATACCAGAGGTGTTAATGGGAGATTCTTCAAGAATGAACCAAATACTTAGTAATATTCTTCATCAATCCTTAGAGACTACTGATAGAGGGATGATTAATCTAGAAGTCTATTTAGAAGAGTATAATACAAGACAAGCTCTTGTAAGAATTAAAGTTTCCGATACAGGTCGTGGTTTAGAAACTAACCTGCTAAATAAATTATTTTCTGAGGCGCCTTCTAATGGCATAGAAAATGATGACATATTTAAAGGATATCAAAGACAAACAATGGGGCTTGCAATGGCTAAGCGTCTAACAGAATTACAAAATGGAAAGTTGGTGATTAAAAGTAAAATTAATGAAGGGACTCAGTATTTGATGTCTATTCCTTTTAAAATGCCTGAATCAGAAATAAAAATTCATACAGAAGCTATGGCAGGAGCAGTACCTTTATTAGACGGATTAAAAATTCTAATTGTTGAAGACAACAAAATCAATCAATTAGTAGTAGCCAAAATGTTAAATGATCAAAACATCAAAACTTCAACAGCACTAAATGGAATTGAAGCATTAGATGCCATGAAAACCGAATATTTTGATTTGGTATTGATGGATATTCAAATGCCTATCATGGATGGTTATAAGACAACTGCAGAGATTAGAAGTATGGAAGATCCAAGAAAGAAGGAAGTTCCAATTATAGCACTTACAGCATCTGCTTTTTTATCTGAAACCGAAAAAGCCAAATTGTTCGGAATGAACGATCATGTTGGAAAACCTTTCAGTCCTGAAGAACTAATGGAGAAAATTCATAATTGTATGCGAAACTCTCAAGAGGGAGGGATGGCAGTTTAATCTGAATTTGGACCAGTTGCATTCAAACTAGTTTTTATAAAAGATATTTAAAAGCCTTGGCCTTATGCCGAGGCTTTTTCAATTACCTGCTTTAATAAGTTTTCTTATCTTATGCATCAAATGTTAGACAGATGAGGATGTTTAAAAAGCAGTTTATAAACAAAGAAAGAATCGTTGACTATTGGATCAAAGACGTCCGCAATAAAGAAGTTGTAAAGCATGCTGGTCAGAAATATCAAATTCATAAAAAAGAACAAGAATTCTTTATTCTTGCTACAGACGATAATTTTCTTAAGAACCCTATAAGAGTTTATGTCCAAGGCCGCGTATCAAAGGAATCAAAATTAAGTAAGCATAAAATAATTGTTGAGCCAAAGCTTCTTATAGAAAGACTCTATTATGGTTTAATATTAAGCATAAGTGTCTTTTGCATTTTTATGGTAAAAGAATCTATCTATCTTTCACTAGGTATGTTAATAGTCTTTGGAGGAATTTTCTATTATAATACTTATGAAATAAATAAAGGAATCTTAGCCTTTAAAAATGAATTAGAAAAGGAAACATAGTTGTATAGGAATTATCTTTATCTCAAATGATAAAAAGCAACATGTCCAGTTTAAAATTCTAACAAGTCATCCATTTGATAATATCCTTTTTTACCTACAATAAATTTTGATGCGAGCAAAGCTCCTTGGGCAAAACCAGCTCTTGAATGAGCAACATGAGAAAGACTTAGTTCATCAATATCAGATTGGTATAAAATAATATGGGTACCTGGCACCCCCGAAATTCTCCTAGAGCGGATTTCAATTTCTTCTTTGGAAGCTTCTTTGTCACTTACCCAAGAAGATTTTTGTTCAATTTGTAAAAGCAGATCGTCTGCTAATTTAACTGCAGTTCCAGAAGGGGCATCTAACTTTTCTGTATGGTGAATTTCTTCTATTTTTATCTCATAAGAATCATGCTTATTCATCAATTTTGCCATGTACTTATTCATGGCAAAAAACAGATTTACACCTAAACTATAATTAGGCGCATAAAACAATGCTGTGCCATTGTTTATAGCAAGTAGTTTAGCTTCTTCTAGCTTATCTAACCAGGCAGTTGTGCCACAAACAACTGGAATTCCTTTTTCTAATAAAATCTTGATATTGTCGAAGGCAGTATCCGGTGTTGTAAATTCAATAGCAACATCAGTATTGGTATCATTTATTTTTTTGATATCAGATTTATTACTCCTTTTTATTTTAAATGAAATCGAATCTTTGCTTTTATCTATGAGTTTTTCAATTTCTTTACCCATTTTTCCATATCCAATAATGGCTATTTTCATATTTATTTCAGTTTAACTGCTAGTTATTAGCATTATGAGAGTGAAATTTAAGGCTAATATTAAGAATGTTTTCTATATTGAGCCATTATAATCCTTATAATTTCCCCCGAAGCTCCATATCATAGGCTATTTAATTTTCTAACTTTATAAAACGAAAAACAATGAAGAAGTATATTGTAGAATTCATTGGGACTTTTTTTCTAGTATTAACTATAGTATTAGCAGTTAATAATGGAACTCCTCCTGGATTTGCTCCAATTGCTATTGGTTCAGTTTTGATGGTAATGATTTATGCTGGAGGTCACATCTCTGGTGCACACTTTAATCCTGCGGTAACGCTTGGTGTGTGTTTAAGAGGTAAGTGTGATTGGTCTGATGCTCCGGGCTATGTCATTGCACAATTAGTAGGAGGTGCTCTTGCAGCGATAGTTGCTGGTTTGTTATTTGGAATGAGTGGTATGCCTGGCCCAACTGGTCCTGCAGCTACAGTTGCATTTGCTCCAGCTTGTTTAGCTGAATTTTTAGGAACATTTGCCTTAGTATGGGTTATCTTGCATACAGCAACAACTAAGAGTAATGCTGGCAATTCTCATTATGGATTAGCAATTGGTTTTACTGTAACGGCTTGTGCTTATGCACTAGGACCATTTTCTGGTGGAGCTTTTAATCCAGCAGTTGCAACAGGAGTAAGTATCGCAAATATGTCTGCATGGAGCAACATGGGTGCATTACTTGTAGGTGAATTAGCAGCGGGTGCTTTAGCAGCTGTTCTATTCGGTGTAGTTTACGGAAACGAAGACTAAACAAAATTTTTAAAAATAAAAAAAAGCCACTCATTTGTAAAAATGAGTGGCTTTTTTATTTGTCAAAACTACCTATTTGCTTTAATAAACTATTGAATAAAGCGAACCATGCAACACATTCTATTTCCTTGCTTATTGTTAAACAAATTACACAGTACCTAGATAAAATTCTTTTAATTTTAAACTCAAGGATATACTCCAAATACATATAAGCTTTTTTATCTGTCCTACAATAAATTACTTACTTTCGCATCTTCAAAAATTTAGAGTGTATTTGACACATATGTTTTTTAATTACGTTAAGACACTTTTAAACAAGCATATATAACTTATTTTCTAGTCCAGCATTTTTCATTTTACATTATTTTAAGACCTTTTAAATCAAGTGAATAAAAGCACTTGGAGAAACATAAGTATGGAGAAATATTTAAACTTTTTTGATTTCAAGCAAAAAGTAGATTATAAAACAGAAGTTTTATCAGGTCTTACAGTTGCATTGGCGCTCGTTCCAGAAGCGATAGCCTTTGCTTTAATAGCTGGTTTATCTCCTCTCACAGGGCTTTATGCCGCTTTTGTAATGGGACTTGTCACCTCCATTCTAGGTGGACGACCAGGAATGATTTCAGGTGCTACCGGAGCGGTTGCTGTGGTAATCGTATCCTTAGCTATTTCTCATGGGCCAGAGTATGTTTTTGCGACAGTCGTCTTGGCTGGGATATTACAAATTTTAGCGGGAGTCTTTAGACTAGGAAAGTTAATGAGACTAGTCCCTCATCCAGTAATTTTTGGATTTGTAAATGGTTTGGCCATTATCATTTTTATGTCTCAACTAGATCAATTTAAGGATCCAAGTGGTAATTGGCTGACTGGTCAATCTTTGTATATTTTACTCGGTCTGGTCTTATTGACCATGCTAATCATTTGGGGACTACCAAAGATTACGAAAATTATACCTGCCTCTCTAGCAGCAATTTTGACCATTTTTGGTCTGGTTGTGGCTTTCGGAATAGATACAAAAACAGTAGGAGATATTGCCTCCATCAAGGGTGGTTTTCCTCCATTTCACATACCTAATGTTCCGCTTACTTTAGAAACCTTGACCTTGATTTTTCCATTCGCTGCTATTATGGCTGGTGTTGGTTTGATAGAAAGTTTATTGACATTAAACATCATCGATGAGATTACTGAAACACGTGGTAGAGGAAATAAAGAGGCAGTAGCTCAGGGTGTAGCAAACATCTTGTCAGGCGTTTTTTCTGGAATGGGTGGATGTGCAATGATTGGACAGAGTCTGATCAATACATCAAATGGTGCGAGAGCTCGTTTATCTGGAATTGTTGCGGCAGTGGCCTTGCTAATGTTTATAATGTTTGGTTCTGGCTTAATACAACAATTGCCAATGGCTGCATTAACCGGTTTGATGATAATGGTGGCTATTGGAACATTTGAATGGGCCAGTTTTTCAACCATCAATAGAATGCCTAAATCAGATATTTTTGTAATGGTTGTAGTAACGCTTGTTACGGTTTTCTTACACAATTTAGCATTAGCTGTTATTATTGGTGTCGTCATTGCAGCTTTGGTTTTTGCATGGGATAATGCCACTCGTATTAGAGCAAGAAAATCAATTGACAAAGAAGGTGTCAAACATTATGAAATTTATGGACCTTTATTCTTTGGTTCTGTGAGTGTGTTTAATGACAAGTTTGATGTTGTTTACGATCCTAAGGTTGTAGTGATCAATTTTAAAGAAAGTAGGGTAGTTGATATGTCAGCTATTGAAGCACTTAATAAAATTACAGAACGTTACTCCAAATTGGGCAAAAAAGTTCACTTACGTCATTTGAGTAAAGACTGTCAGAAATTACTTAAAAATGCGGATGCAATCATTGAGGTGAATGTCTTGGAAGATCCAAATTACAAATTGGTTGTAGATAAGTTAGAAGTAGAAACTATTGAAACAGTGGAGGCAAAAAAAGTCGTTAAGGATTTATAGTTTGGTCAGAAGCGCAAGGTATTAGATTATAATTTCTGTGAAACCCATTCTCATTTTACCATGAAGGGTACCCTTATTGAGCAGTCATTTTTTGCTGTTGCAATTGATTCGTTAAATATCGTTCATTATTGTTGAAGCGGAAGAAGTTCTAATCCCTATGGCAAGGTTATTAAATTCTAAAGAACATATTCATTCAATAAAGACCATAAGGTCTGAGGACTTCAGAGAAGTCTCATTATGTTAAACGCAAAGGCATTTATGGTATCCCACTCGCTGTGCTCCTCGGCTTTAATTTTTATTAAAAATAAAAGCCGAGGCCCACAGCGAGTGGCGTTCAAGGAGGAGGATACAATCAACGTAAGGTGATTCCGCTGGAATCATTTTTTATCCTAGCGGATAAAAACGTAATTTTTTGTACCTATAATGAGTCCAACTATTAAGAACTTAAGAGCCCTGCCCTTCGGGCTCCTTCGTTTCGAGGTCCACTGGACATTCATTTTTTGCTGTCGCAATTGATTCGTTAAAGATCATTCATTAATGTTGAAGCGGTAGAAGTTCTAATCCCTATGGCAAGGCTGTTAAATTCTAAAGAACATATTCATTCAAAAAAGACCATAAGGTCTGAGGACTTCAGAGAAGTCCCATTATGTTAAATGCAAAGGTATCTATGATATCCCACTCGCTGCGGGTCCTGGCTTTAATTTTTATAAAATTAAAAGCCTGGGCCCACAGCGAGTGGCGTTCAGGGAGGAGAATACAATCAACGTAAGGTGATTCCGCTGGAATCATTTTTTATCCTAGCGGATAAAAACGAAATTTTTTTTACCTATGAATGAGTCCAACTATTAAGAACTTAACAGCCCTGTCCCTTCGGGCTCCTTCACTTGAATGTCCACTGGACATTCATTTTTTGCTGAAAGCAAAAAAATCGTTCAGTCGTCAATAACAACTATAGTCCTAGAATAGTAATCATGCCAGCGTTCGTTGATGTTTGGAAGGAAAGTAAATAAGTTGAGTGGAATGAAACGCCACAATGTTCGTAGCAAAAAAGAAGTAAAATCCATTTCTCGATTGACACGATGTATCGCTCTGGTTCTGGTTAGATATTTGCCAAATGTTTTTCCTTCAAAAAGAAATTCACTAGAGTAGTAGAATAAATAGATCGTGATAAAAATGACATAGTCCAAAAATAAATCAGTGTCCGTCATGCCATTCATAAAAAGGTAGTTGTCTTTACTCACAGCTCCAACTATAATCCCAAGACAAGTTGCTAGGATGTAACAGCAAATGGAGTCGATGAGAAAATTAATAAATCTCAATCCAAGGTATGCTTTTCTTTTTTTTGTCAATTCGAAAATAAACTCCGAATCCAAAACGCCTTCTCTTCTTATGTTCATAGGACAAATCTTCTTCAAGCGAACAATGCAGATTAAAGGGTAAACAGATGCATCTGAAACCTAAAATCGGTAACGAACTTGTAATTAATGCTTTGGTAGAGGATTTTCTATTTTGAAATGATATAGCTATTACAAGGGTAGCGTACTAAAAGTTCCTAGGATGTAGAACTTTTGTTAGAAAAGTTATTTGCGGACAAAAAGAGGTCAAGCGTCACGGCTTGCCATGATGCATGATATTAAAAGTATTAGATGTATTTATAGACTATAATCAGTAGCTCAAAGGCATGCCTTTGAGCAAGTTTGAAGAATACTTACACCATCTTGTCTGCACAAGAAGACGAAGCAAATGCGTCAGGTTTGGCTTTGAAAACAAATCCCATTCCCAAGATATAGCCCATGGCTTCTTTCAAAGCCGTATTGGATTTGAATGAAGGATCGGTGTTGATGTCGGCATGTACTTCTAATTCGACGTTATATTTGTCAAGTAGATCGCAAAGCATGTAAGCTATTTCAACAGATTTAGCCACCTCGGTGATCATCCGCTCCTTTAAGCTTATGGTCTTTGTTTGTTTGAAATTGCTAATGAACATGAATCCACCTTTTTTTTCTCTTAGAAAGACGATAACTGTTGCATATTCGGTTACACCTGACCTCACTTGAGAGTCGGTGCCAATGCATACTTTTAATTTATGGCCTTTTTCTGATTCTGTGATGATGGTTTTTTCAACAGCATCCTTGATCGGTAAGTCAATTTGTTGACCATTTAATCTTCTCCATTTCATAATATTAGCTTTATCTCTATTAAAAACTCAGTAAATGGAGCTAGAAACTCATATTCACATAATTATTATAACATACTTAGTTGATTTTAGGTTCCTTTTTAAGATAAATGGTAATTTTGAGGCCTTAAAAATCATCTTTCTGGCAAATTTTACGTTAATATCTTTAGAAATAATCTTCCTATATGAAATATTATAATTACATATTCTTTGCTTTCTGTTTATTCACTTTGGCTACTTGCTCTACAACAAGTACTAACTCTCAAGTTGGTGGAGGAGAGGGATTTAACCACTTAGCCAATGAAAGTAGTCCATACTTGCTGCAACATGCCAAAAATCCAGTGGATTGGTACCCTTGGGGTGATGAGGCTTTAGCTAAAGCAAAAGAAGATGATAAATTGATAATTATAAGTATCGGTTATGCTGCTTGCCATTGGTGTCATGTAATGGAACATGAATCTTTTGAAGATACCATTGTGAGTAAGGTAATGAATGAGAATTTTGTGTCCATAAAAGTAGACCGAGAAGAACGACCTGATATTGATGATGTCTATATGACCGCTTGTCATTTGGCAACGGGAAAAAATTGTGGCTGGCCGCTAAATGCAGTTGCTCTGCCAGATGGTAGACCAGTATGGGCGGGAACTTATTTTCCAAAAAGTGAGTGGATTAAAATTTTAGAGTATTTTATTGATATTAGAAAAAATAAACCGGAAGAATTAGAAAAATACGCAGAGCAAATTACTGCTGGTATAAAAGACCGTGAGACTATTTCATTTAATAATTCAGAATTTGATTTCAACAGAAGTACTTTGGATGACATAACAAAGGCCTTTTTAACAAATATAGATTTTAAAGAAGGAGGTGCTAAAGGAAGCCAAAAGTTTCCTAGACCAAACAATTATGAATTCTTGCTGCGGGAGGCAGTTTTACAAAATAATAAAAAGGCAGAAGAAGCCGTTTATTTGACCTTAGACAAAATGGCCTACGGTGGTATTTATGATCATCTGGCAGGTGGTTTCTCTAGGTATACGGTAGATGACATCTGGAAAGTGCCACACTTTGAAAAAATGCTTTATGACAATGGACAATTGGTTAGTTTGTATTCACATGCTTATCAAGTCTCTAAGAATCCGCTTTATAAACAAGTCGTTGAAGAGACTTTAAGTTTTATTGAAAACGAATTGACTTCACCAGAGGGAGGCTTTTATTCCAGTTTGGATGCTGATTCTGAGGGAGAAGAAGGGAAGTTTTATGTTTGGACTTATGAAGAGATTGAACAGTGTTTGGGAGATGAGCATAACTTTGAAGTTTTCAAAGATTATTACAACATAAAAAAGAGTGGCAATTGGGAAGAAGAAAAAAATATAATTTTTAGGAAAAAGACAAAGGAGACGGTTGCCAAGCAACATAAGATTTCAGTTGAAGATTTGGAGAAGATCATTACTGATTCAAAATCCAAGCTTATGGCTGTTCGATCAAAGCGTGTTCGTCCAGGTCTAGATGATAAAGTCTTGAGTTCATGGAATGGTTTGATGTTGAATGGATACATCGATGCATACAAAGCATTTGGAAATGAAAAGTATAAAAACATTGCTGTCAAGAATGGAGAATTTATTATATCTAAAATGATGGATGCTGACGGCAGACTTAATAGGAATTACAAGAGTGGCAAATCCGTAATTAATGCCTTTTTAGATGACTATGCAATACTTGTCGATGCTTTCACCTCCTTGTACCAAATCACCTTTGATGAGAAGTGGTTGGAGAAGAGCGAGTTGATGTTGGATTACGTGACTGTTCATTTCTCAGAAGATAAAAGCAAAATGTTTAATTACACTTCTGATCTTGATCCACCACTTATTGCGAAGAAGATGGAATTAGCAGATAATGTAATTCCGGGTTCAACTTCTTCTATAGCTAGATCATTGTATAAGGTTGGCATTCTTAAGTATAAGCCGGAATATGTCAAGAGAGCTAAGCAAATGATGAACAATATGGCTGCGAATATAAGCGAGACTGAAATGCCTAATTTTTATAGCAATTGGTGTACCTTATATAGTGAAATGGTGGCACCTCCATATGAGGTAGCCATTGTTGGAAATGAGTACAATGATCGTCTTAAAGAGATGAACACAAATTACCTTCCGAATGCTTTAATGTTAGGCGGTAAGACAGAAGGTACCCTTGAATTATTGAAAGATAAACTTCAAGAAGGGGAGACCATGATTTATGTTTGCCAAAATAGAGTTTGTAAATTTCCAGTAACAGAAGTCAGCAAAGCATTAGCTCTAATAGATTAAAAAGAAATAAACTTTTCTAATTTTTCTTTTAACAGATTGGAAGTCGCCTCGTTGAGTCCACCGCTCTCAGTTAAGAGGCTTCCAATTTGTGATAGAGGGAGCGATCCGGGCATAACGACACTACCCACATGGTTAAGCATACCAGTTAGATGGTCTAAGCCTCTGAGGTTTCCAGCTCTACCCGCTGCCACACCAACTAAGAAGCATTTTTTATCAGAAAAAGTTTCTTTATACTTTCTTACAGAAACAACATCAATAAAGTACTTCAAGTAGCCTGCATAGGATCCGTTATATTCAGGAGACACATAAATCATTTTCTCAGCTGGAACAAGAATTTCATCTTGCAAGATCGACAAGGATTCAGAAAGTTTCTCGCCATTATACACCTCCTCAGAATTTATATCTAGCTCAATTTTAGTCAAATCTATTAACTGGACTTCTTGGTCCAAACCTTTTAAAATATCAAAAATTGCTTGAGCTACAATAGTTGTTTTACTTTCTTTTCTATTTGTTCCTGAAATAACTGTGATCATAAATTAAGTTTGTGCAATTATAGAACTAATAAAATGGTTTTTAGCCATAACATTGTCCTCTTTTTATTAGAAATTTAGTTTTATAAGTTTTCTAATAAATTACTTTTGTTTCTTTAATTTGTTGTTAGTTTACAATTAATACCATTTTTATAGAATACAACAAAATTGGACTAAAAAAGATGATATGAAAGTTACTTTTCTTGGACAATCGGGATTTTTAATCAAGACTGCAGGTAAAACACTTTTGTTTGATCCATTTATATCTGCAAATGAACTAAATAATATGGATACCTTGGATATCGCTTGTGATTATGTTCTTTTGACTCACGGGCATCAGGATCATGTATTGGATGCTGAGGAAATTGCAAAGAAAAACGAGGCAACAATTATATCGAACTATGAAATAGTCTCCTGGTATGGAGAAAAAGGTATTAAAGGGCATCCTTTAAACCATGGGGGAGCATGGAATTTTGATTTTGGAAAGGTTAAATATGTTAACGCGGTACATTCCTCAGTTTTACCTGATGGAACCTACGGCGGTAATCCTGGAGGCTTTGTTATATCAAATGAGGAAGGCTGTTTTTACCATGCAGGAGATACGGCATTGACAATGGATATGAAATTATTACCTTTGACTGTTCCTAAGCTGGATTTCGCAATACTTCCGATAGGGGACAATTTTACGATGGGCTACAAAGATGCCGTAATTGCGGCCGAATTTATTGAATGTGATAAAATAATTGCTTGTCATTATGATACCTTTGGGTATATTGAAGTTGATCATGAAGCGGCAAAGCAAGCCTTTTCAAAAAGACAAAAGGAACTAATATTTTTGGAAATAGGTGTAGAGACTGAATTCTAATTAAAAAATTGAATGGGTAAAATAATAGCAATAGCAAATCAAAAAGGTGGCGTAGGGAAGACTACAACAGCTATAAACCTTGCTGCCTGCTTAGGCATCTTGGAAAAGAAGGTCTTGGTCGTTGATTCAGACCCTCAAGCAAATGCTACTTCAGGTTTGGGTGTTTTCAATAAGGACATCGAACATAGCATCTATGATTGTATTGTAAATGAGGTGCCAGCAAAAGATGCCATAGTTTCAACAACTACCCCTAATCTTGACATAATTCCTTCTCACATCAACTTGGTTGGTGCAGATTTGGAATTAGTAAGTAAGATCAGACGGGAATATATCATGCGTGACATTATCGAATCTGTGAGAGATGACTATGACTACATCTTTATAGATTGTTTGCCATCTTTAGGGCTAGTTACGATCAACGCATTAACAGCTGCAGATACAGTATTAATCCCGATTCAGTGTGAGGTTTTTGCCTTAGAAGGCTTGAGTAAGCTAAAAAACACCATCAATCTAGTTAAAAAACAATTGAATCCTAAGTTAGAAATTGAAGGGATCTTATTATCCATGTATGATAAGCGTTTAAGACTTGCAAATGTGGTTGTGGAAGAAGTACAAAAAATTCCTAATGATTACGTTTACAAAACTTTGATTCACAGAAATTCTAAGATTTCGGAAGCACCTAATATGCACGTTCCTGTTGTTTTGTATGATGTAAACAGCAAAGGCTCAAGAAACTTTTTTAATCTAGCAAAGGAGTTTTTGGATCAAAATGAAATCGCTGGTAAAGATTCTCCAAAAGAAAAAACGATTAAGAAACCTAAAAATAAAGTTAGAACTTAAAGTAGTTTTTGCAGCCACAAGTAAAAACCTATTGGAAATGAATTAGTTATTAAAAGCTAACCTTTTCTACTCAAGCCTCGTAGACATATATAGTTCGTTTTTTTATAAAAAAAACAATATAAAAGTAGGTAGTTCTACCAATTTGCTTTATATTTATTCATATCCTATCGACATAGCAGAAGATTGTATTTCAATGCAGTGATTAATTTCATATATACGAAATACACATTTATTAGACTATTTATTACTAAACCTTCTTAAAAATCCTTTAGCCATGAATATTACTTTTAAAGAGCTAAGAGAAATCAAGCACCAGTTGCCTACTGGAAGTATTTCAAAAATTGCTAGCGAATTGAGTATGGATGAGCAAACCGTCCGTAATTTTTTTGGAGCAAAGAAAACTGAAAATGGAGATCCTGTAGGCTGGCATCTACAACCGGGCCCACATGGTGGCATTATGAATCTTAAAGACACAACAATTCTCGAAGTTGCAAAAAGAATGATCGCAGGAAACGAAGTTTTTGCTGATCAGAGAGCTGATAACATTCCAGCTAACTAATGGATTAAAAAAGGGGAGATCAATTTGGTCTCCCCTTTTTTATTGTGAGTACAGTTGTAAGCATGAGTTCAACGCAAGTTGAAGGAGTTGTGTGTATTTTCTAATTCAAGAAAGTCTTACTACTAAATGTAATTGCTTAGTATGGATGGCTTCATCAGTTTATTTTCCAACTTTAATAGACTTAATTAATAGACCAATTTTTTAATAATCTTATTTTGTTTGTTAGAAAACGACAATTGAGATTTTTTAGCTTTCATTATTTTGAGCATTTTAGTATCTTCCTAATATCGTTCAAAACTTAAAGCTACCTTCAAATGAAAAATTTCCTATTAAAACTGACGTTCGTTCTCGTACTTATTTCTCTTCCCCTTCTTTCTTTCTCCGATGAATTAAAAAATAAGGATTGCCCTAGCATTTTCTCCCAACTTCAGTCATTGAATAAATACTGGAATGATTTTGAAGTCGATGAGCCACTTCTATTAGAACGAAAATGTTTTAATTCTCATGAAGATTTAATTCAAACGCATTTAAAGTTGGTGGTAAATCACTTGCGAGAAAATGCCAAGCAGGGTTTAAGCAAGCAGCAATTGGACAATAGATCTGATATGTTGAATATCTTAGAGGACTATTGGCAAGAAAAAATATTTCCCAAAAACACAAAACATCCTGGACAGACGATTCCATATTTCGTAGATGAATTTAATACAGCTTGTGCAGTTGGGCATGTGATGAGAGAATCAGGGGCACTGGACATAGTTGCTAAGATATCAAAAGAAACCAATTTTGCTTTTATAGAAAATATGAATTATCCGGAGCTGAGATTGTGGGCCAAAGCGTATGGTTTTACATTGGAAGAATTGAAATGGATACAACCAGCCTATTGTGATCTGAATGGCACAATTGATTTTAATGATTATCCTCTCGGCCAATTTAGTTCTAACAGCATTTGCTTCAGAGGCCTTGATGGGGGAGGGACTCCTGATGTTGCAGAAGAGTTTTTAAATAAATATTTGTCATTTGGTCCTAAGGATAGATTGGCTTTTAGCCTTACATCTACGTTTTATAATTATACCCATTGGGCACTTGGAATTAGAGTGAAAGAATCTAAAAAAGCAAGTATTGATTTTCTGCATGCGCCATCATTAAGTGCTCTTAAAATTGTTTTTCAAGGGGATAATATGGGTATAATTTATAGAGGTCATCAACATGTTAATTTCACTTATACTAGTAATAGATTTTTTACATTAGCAGTAGAAACAGAGAAAACTGAAGATGAGATCAGAATATACATAGATGATAGTTTAATTTATGAAGGTGAATTCTCTGAGACATATGATTTTAGTCAAGGTTCATCACCTTTTATTTCTGAATTAAAAATTGAATCTCCTGATAATGACTATGTATTTGATATAGATGACATAACGCATATTTACCTACAAAATAACTTTTGCCAAGGTGATGAATTTCTTTCTGCTCCTATTTTTGAATCTATAATTTCAACAGATTGTCAGGATTGTCAACAGCTTACAGAATACACTTGGAAGGACGGAACACATTACTATCTTCATGAATTGACTTGCGATATCTCTGATTGGGATTTTACGACCATCTATAGCTGTCATGGAGAAAAAATCATTGATTGTCAAACCACAATAGGAGGAGAAGTTTGTAAGGGTTTTAATTTAGAAAAATTTAAAGAAGAATTAAATTATAGTCGCTTGATTTGGGAATGCGGAAATGAAAATTCTTTTTGTGATTTTATATGTGAGACAATAAGTTGTGATGATATGAGCTTTAACGGGCAGATAAATGGATCCATTCCGGATGATGATTGTTATCCTGCTGTCTCATTTGAAAATTACGCCTGTGGTCAATCTTTTGAAGGTGGGGAAGTTTTATATCATCTTACAGATGTTGGATATCAATACATTTCTTTTGAATCTGAAAGTGATTTACAACTAAGTATAATTGAGGCTTGTGAAGAAGATGCCTCTTGTATTGCCTACTTGTTGCCAGGTGAAGGCCGAGTTTTTGAAATTCCTTCGGCAGGAGCATACTTGATTGTTGACAGTAAAAGTGATATACCTTCAGCGACTTATGAGGTCAATCTTTTTGATGTTGAATTCAGACAGGATACAATTTGTTCTGGAGATACACTAATGTTTTTTGACCAAGAGCTTGTTTCTGTTGGGAAGTATTTTCATATCCTTGAAAACTCCGTAGGATGTAAAACTTATGTCGAGTTAGAATTGATCAGCGGAGGTACTAATATTTGGTTAGAAAATTCGATTCTGTGCATTGGGGATACCATTGAAGTTGAAGGCGTCTCATTATATTATGAAGGTATTGATGAATATGATTATAGATTTATAGAATATTTAAATGATCAAGGATGTCTTTCTTATATTGTTGGAGAATTATCTTGGGTTTCAGAATTTGTAATGGCTGAAAGTATTTATTTATGCGAAGGAGATTTTTATGAATGGAGAGGGAATGATTATACAGAGACGGGAAATTATGAAGAGGTGGTACTTAATTCAGGAACTTGTGATTCCGTTTTTCAATTAATAATCGAATTAAAGAGTCCTACTTCTGAAGTTGTCGACACCAATGCTATTGTAGGAACATATTTTGCAGGAGAATTGATCAATGCAGATACTACTTTTACAAAGATATATGTAAATGAATTTGGTTGTGAACACACAGTTACCTACTACGTTTCAATAGTCACTTCATCTGAGGAGATAGGTCAAGGTAGAACTATTAACATCTTCCCAAATCCAATATCAAACAAAGCTTTAAATATTAAATTGGAAAATTCGGCTGCATTAGAAATAAGTATTTTTACAATGTTAGGGCAAGAAGTTTACAGAAATAATTTCAAAACTAAGACAGATGTATTCCAAGTAGATTTGGATGCTTTGACCGGCGGAACTTATTTAATGCAATTAGTTCTTGAAGGGGAGATTTATGTAGAAAAGATTATCATTCCGTAAAACAGCTTCCAATATTTGTAATAATGCAAAAAGTGATTGTAATTGAGGAATAATTTGTGTGACTTCGGTAAATCCTCAACTAATTAGTAAAAAATAGCCATTACAAATTAATTTGATTTTTATACTTTTTTAATAATGAATTTCTCCCTCTAAGACTCTTGAGGGAGAAATTTATTTTAATGGATGTGTCAATAATCAATCTCTTCCTATTGCTTCGTCTGCAAATATTAAATCTTTATCGAAAAGATCTTTTCTTTCAATGAAAATTTACTAATTTGAATTAGATCAATAAGTAAAATTAGAATGAAAGAATCAGAATTAAATAATCTAGGTAAGGAAGCACTTATCAAAAAAGAGAAACAAACTAAAGTTTTGTTAGGCCTACTAATTGGCTTAACTATAGTGCTGGCTGGTTTTTGTATTAAGGATTATATGAATGGAGTTTCTGTTGATAATTCAATTACCATCATAACGCTTTGTACCTTCGGAGGAGCGGTTTCATTATTTCCAGAATTGAAGAAAATTAAAGAGGAACTGGTGAGGAGAAGCTTGGATTGAGTAGCAATGGATTCACAGCCGCCAGAGGCGGCGATAGGATGACGCGTGCGACTGCAAGTCGCAGCGAGCATTCTTTGTTTTTTATTGAAGAAAGGGCGTTATTTATCGCGTGGACATGCACCAATAACTTTTACATTTTACATTTAAAATTTTTCTGTTTTACATTTATTGTACAGCCGCCAGAGGCGGCGATAGGATGTCGCGTGCGACTGCAAGTCGCAGCGAACGCGTTTTGTTTTTTATTGAAGAAGGGTCGTTATTTATCGCGTGGACATGCACCAATAACTTTTACATTTTGCATTTAAAATTTTTCTGTTTTACATTTATTGTACAGCCGCCAGAGGCGGTGATAAGTTGACGCGTGGGACTGCAAGTCGCAGCGA